>CAZPEQ010000419.1:0-2617 GCA_964585605.1 uncultured Weeksellaceae bacterium
TATAAACTACTATCTATCAGGTGATCTCGAAAGACAAACCGCGAACCCTTCAAACTCAACTTCTCTGGAAGCGGGCCTTCGCAAAGAAGCAAGTTCTCGCGTTTTATGGCACATTGCCAAAAGTAAGTTTCCGTTCACCCCTCCGGATCAATACCGCACATCTTTTCGCCGAAGTAGCGGCCAAAGGCTTTCATGTCCTCTGCCATTTCCTGTTCGCTGGTGGCTTGCATGAAAGTATCGGCTAGGGTCATGATGTTCTGGTGAAAGAACAACTTCATTTGGTCTACAGGCATGTCCTTGGTCCACAGGTCAATACGCAAGGTATTCTGATCCTGTTCATCCCAAATAGACAATAGCGCCGCCTTGCACGTATTCTCTGTTCCTCCATCAGTGGCTTCCCACTTGATTTTTTCCGGTACCTGATTCTCATCCAGGTCTACAGTCAGTTTGATCTCCGAACTCTTACTCATGGTTTGTAGTACTTCAATATTTGTCTTGGATCTTTCGTTTCCAAAACCTCTCGCAAAGAGAGGCTTGGGTTCGCGTCCCAATAATGTTCTACCATTCGCTTGCCGATCCACTCGCCAATATGCCCTGGACTCTCGCGGGGGAAACCATTGGTAAAGGGGCCATCATTCATTAAGCGGCCAATATCATCTTGCTTCTTGCTGTAAAGCATTTCCTTGTCCACCAACTCCCGCCAAATTTCAAATTCCTGCTCTTCACACCAAGTCAACTGTTCTGCCTTGAAAGCGAGCTGCAGGCGCGCGGGTGTCTCCGGTAACAGTTTATCCATGAATACCATGACCTTCCCCATGGAAATGAGATGAGCCAATACATCTTGCCCCCTAACATCATCAGCATAATGCGTAATGAGCCACCCTTTCATTGCAGAAGGCACGATCATTTCCGGGTTCATGCGTTCTTTCATGTAGTTTGGGAAAGATTGAGGATCAAGCATCTTTATCAAATCGCTTTCTGTTCCAACGAACCATTCTGCGCCTACTCCTAGCGTGCTATCCGTTGGAAAAACACCATAGTTAAAGCCAGAGTTATACACCACCACATCCGGAATATGCGCCTTAGGGTAAACCACCTTTAACCTGCTGAAGGCAGCATTAAAATCTGCGCTTTGCGCTGACATAGGGCCCATGGTAGTTTGAATATCATCTGACGCCTTCCGCCAGTCAGGATGACCGATAAAGCCCACCAATCTCGGGGATAGCATGGGATCATCTATCGCCGACAACTGCAAGATCTGCTCTACATAGACCTGAAAGAAGTCTCCCGTTCGTTCCTGTAGCTCCAGGCACCGTGAAGGCATTTCGGCATTCGGCGTAGCGAATAGGACACTGTCCATTCGAAAAAAATCTACACTGAGCTCTTTACCCTTGATATCAATAGTTCTAGAATCGCCAGAGCAACTCCACAACAGTGTTATGAATAAGAAGGGAATGGATCTTGCTACCGCTTGTTTCAGCATCTTACCTTTAACCGATCTACAATGAAGTACAAAGGAATGACAAGGATACGATCAATCACCTATTTAACTCTACTTGTTCCAACACTATTGTGCGCACAGGTTGACGATGTGAACGATATCAGGTTCGGGTTGAAGTTCTCTCCAAACTTGGCATGGATAAATCCAGATATGCCGTTGGTTGAACAACGCGGTTCGCAATTCGGTTACACGTTCGGCCTTATTGCGGAGCTACCTGTTGGCACGGGCAACTACGGATTCAATACCGGGTTACAGCTAACAAATATTGGTGGGGCTATCACCTACCCCTTTGAATACAGCGTTGTTGACCCAACGGATACCTTAACATCGGTCAGCCGATCTGTAGATCTGGCCAATGAATATCAATTACAATACTTGAGTATTCCGTTGCAAATGAAGCTAAAAACCAATGAGATCGGCTACATCACCTACTTCGGACTAGTTGGCTTGGATCTTGGCTTCAATATTCGAGCAAAAGCTGATGTTGATGAAGTAACCGTGGCAACATTCGATGAGGTCCTGATAGAGACTAATGAAGAACTAGATGTACTGGACGAGATCAAGTTTTTCCGCACAGCGCTCGTGGTAGGCGCGGGTATCGAGTACAACTTCAGTGGGCCAACTTCTTTGCTGGTGGGAATCACCTTCAATAGTGGCTTTTCGAATGTTGCCGATCGCATTGACTTAATCGAAGGTCAAAAGACCAAGTTGCTCGCCAACTACTTAGAGCTGAACCTTGGCGTGTTCTTCTGACACTTCTCCATCATGCAAGCCGAAAAAGTTGTTGGGCACATTACGGAATGGTTAGCTACTTACGCCAAGAATGCACGCGTAAATGGTTTCGTTATAGGCGTATCTGGCGGTATCGATTCTGCGGTGACCTCTACCCTATGTGCACGAACAGGCCTGCCTACGCATGTATTGGAAATGCCCATTCACCAGCACCAAAGCCAAGTAAAGCGGGGTCAAGACCATATTAATTGGTTGCAAGACCACTACGATAAGGTAACCAGTTCAATCGTTGATCTTACAAGCACTTATGAAGAATTCATTAAGCAGGTGCCAGCTGAACACCATTTCGAAATGGCTCGGGTTAATACCCGAGCGCGGCTACGC
>CAZPEQ010000420.1:0-2612 GCA_964585605.1 uncultured Weeksellaceae bacterium
GCACAGTAAAAGCTGATTTACGTGAGGGCCTCGATCACGTCGACTTATTAAAGGCCAGCTTTCCCATGGCGAGCATGACGGGTGCGCCAAAGATCAGTGCCATGCAAATAATTGAACAGTTAGAATCAATGAAGCGTGGAATTTATGCTGGATGTATAGGTAGCTTGGACCTGCGTGGGCAGATGGATATGAACGTGGTGATACGAACGATTGAATACAATAGTGCAACTCAAGCGATCTCGTTCAAAACAGGTGGCGCCATAACGGCCATGTCAGACCCGGAGACTGAATACGATGAAATGATGTTGAAGGCGGCTTCCGTGCTAAGCAAGTTGGAACATGCGTGATATTGTTACCAAGCAGGTAAATGAACTAGGGCTGTTTGAACCTGGTCAGCTTGTCATTTGTGCGGTAAGTGGTGGAGTGGATTCCATGGTCATGCTATCCCTATTGCACTATGGTGGTCAACCAGTCAAAGTCGCTCATGTGGATCACGGCTTGCGTGGAGAGGAAAGTAATGCGGATCACGATTTGGTACAGACTTATGCGAAAGCCCTTAACCTTGAATTCCTATCAACGAAAATTGACATGGTAACGGGCAAAGTAGCTGGAGAATCCACACAAATGACTGCCCGCCGCATGCGCTATGCGTGGTTTGAGGCCCTGCTTGCGGATCACCCTGGTTCAGTGCTCGCTACAGCGCATCACCGAGATGATGCACTGGAAACCGTGTTGATGGGTATGGTAAAAGGTGTCGGTTTTAGTGGATTGACGGGTATACCAGCTAAGAGGGGGCGTATCGTTCGCCCACTATTGTGTGTCGGGAAACAAGATATCCTTGACCATGCGAATGCTAAAGAAATACCCTTTCGGGAAGACAAAAGCAATCAGGATCCCAAGTACTTGCGTAACCGGATCAGAAATGAATTGGTGCCGCTCTTAACGGAACTTGCTGGTAACTCAACCCGGCCGCTTGATCGGTTTTTGGCTTTGCAAAAAGACTTGGCCAAAGCGGTGGCTCACCGCTATTGTTTGGCCTGTGCAGAAGCTGACGGTGTTTATTGGTGGTCTCGAGAAAAATTAAGGGCAGATCCGATCGGTTTTGCTCAAGCACTTCGCGGCTTTGACATTCATCCGGATATGATCGAGCGCATTGGGGAGATCGTAGAAACCGATACGTTCGGTCAGGAATTTCATTCCGCAACAGGTCAGCTGCTAGTTGAACGGGAGCGCATAGTGATCAGACCTATTGTATCAACTGCTCTGCCTGAATATGCTGCATCATCTATTCAGGACTTTAATGATCCGATCTTGGCTATTGATGCGTGTGAAAAGGGTGAGGTGAACTTGTCGGAAGGAGCGTGTGTTGCCTGGTTCGATCAGAGCCAGCTTGAGGGGCAGGTCGTACTGCGTCTTTGGAAGCACGGCGACCGCATGCAACCATGGGGATTGAAAGGATCTAAACTCGTTAGTGATATGTTGAACGAGGCAGGTGTTTCTGCTAGAGAAAAAGAACGTACCTATGTGCTTGACATCGGTGGTGAGATAGCCTGGTTGGTGGGACATCGAATCGGCGATCGCTTCGGAGTAAAAGAAAGAACGGAACGAATATTGCGTGTAGCTTACGGTATTGAAAATGGATAATGAGAATCCAAGCAGAGGGGCAATGCCTTGGAAACCTTTGGTCGATCTACTCGTAATTTTAGCCTGGATAAAATGAAGAAACAACTACTTCTTTTAGTCACCTTGTTTAGTGTGAGCAGCCTTATTGGCCAGTCACCAGTCACATGGAAATTCTCGCATGTTGCAGAGGCAGACAGTGGTTTGGTTACCCTTACCGCAAGTATTGAAGAAGGATGGCATTTATATGGACTTGTGTTGGAGAATGACCTTGGCCCATTGCCAACGGTGATCACCTTTAATGAAGAGGTGGTGCAATGGGGGGCGCTTCATGCACCAAAGACAATTCAGAAGTATGACGATATGTTCTTAATGAATGTGAACTACTACGAATCCAATGTGACCTTTACACGCAAATTCAAAGGTGATTTTAAAGAGATCACAGGAAGTGTTGAGTACATGGTATGTAATGACGAAATGTGCCTGCCACCTGTCACGGTTGATTTTGAACTACTCCCCGTAGAAGACCAGTAAGCCCAATAAACAATGCTGAGACCAAGGAAGAACCTTGCCTTTTTACTACTCGCCTTACTTACACTGGGGTCATTTGTTGTGATCAGTGTTTCGTCGAATGCCCAACAGGGAGAATTCGTACAACAAGACGCTTTCGGTGGTGATGGCATACTGGAGCCGGTAACATGGCAACTCACTACTGAAAAACTAGGTGGAGACTTATACCGCTTAAATGCTAAGGCCACTGTTCAGGAAGGGTGGTACATCTATTCAGTCAATTTATCCGATGATGGGCCTATTCCTACCAGTGTGGTATTCGATAGCCTCGATCATGTTTCCTTGCAAGGAGGGGTTGCTGAGGATGGGAAGAAAATCATAGAAGGCTTTGATCCCGTATTCGAGGTTGACGTGAAAAAATTCAAAGGCTATGCGATCTTCAGCCAAGACTTTAAAGTCGCCGATGTTTCCAAAGAAGTAAC
>CAZPEQ010000421.1:0-2611 GCA_964585605.1 uncultured Weeksellaceae bacterium
TTTGATTCAAATCAAGGCAGACCTCACTGAAGAACGCATGTGAGCGGTGGTCATCCGGGTTGCGGGCAATTACGCCGGTCAAGATATCCGCAGCCTCTTGAAACCGCCGCTGACCTGCAAGGATATGTGCCCGATGTACTAGTTGCTCGTCCATTTACTTCTTGATCTTCAAGTATTGCAAGATCTCATCGTACAGGCCTGACTCGTTCGCATACAACGCAAAGTTCTTCGCTGATTTGAACCACTCTTTCGTACTTGGGCGATGCTTTTTTAAGGCGCCTAGGAAGTCTTTTGTTTTCAAGGGTTGAGGAGCGCCGATCTTCAAGGCCTCTTCCAATTTGGATTCTACTGCAATGTCAATGACCGCTTCTATATCAGCACCCGAGTGATCCGTCGTCTTACTGGCTAGTTTGTCATAGTCAATGACCTCGGTAGGCTTCTCTTTCAATTTTAGTTTGAAAATAGCTTCTCTTGCAGCCTTGTCAGGCGGGGGCACGAATATGATCCGGTCAAATCTACCTGGTCTGCGGAATGCAGCATCTAAGTGCCAAGGTGTATTGGTGGCTCCCAGAATAAGTACGCCATCGTTGTTGTTTTCCATGCCATCCAACTCTTGTAAGAGTTGATTGATCACGTGTCGAGACGCGGAGGTTTTCATATCGGTCCTGCTGGCTCCAATGGCATCTATTTCATCGAAGAATAGCACACAAGGCGCATTCTCGCGCGCAAGCTCAAAAACTTCGTGCAAGTTCTTCTCGCTATTGCCGATCCACATATCAAGGATGTCATTAAGTCCCACGCTTATGAATTTTGCGTTGACCTGTCCTGCTGTTGCTTTTGCTAGGTAGGTCTTGCCACATCCGGGAGGGCCGTACAGCAGTATTCCCCCGCCTACTTTTTTCCCATAAGCTTTGTATAATTCAGGGTTTTTCAAAGCCTGAATGATCTTCAGGTCAATTTCGGTTTTAACGTTTTCCATACCGCCCACATCATCGAAATTGATGTTAGGCCTTTCGACGAATCGGTGATCATGCTCCTCGTCGTCTTCCGCAAATTCAGCTGCTCCAAGTCGTAGGTGGGCATCAATATCGGGGTCAGAAAACCCGGGCAATAAGTTGAGCACTTGCTTGTATGTATCTGTTGCCCGTTTGATGTCATGTTCTGCGATCAATGCCTTGACATGCAGTAACAATACTTCTGTATTGGTGTCGTCGACCTCTATCAATTGCTCTAGCACCACATTGCATTTGGAATATTCCTTGCGCGCGAAGAATACACGGGAGATGCCAAAAGATGCAGCCGCATCAGTTCCGTTCCCAAGAAGCACTTGGTATTCGACTTCGGCTTCATCAAGCCGGTTCCGCTCCAGCAAGGACTCGGCCAAATGCAACCGCAATGGACGGTTGTCCGGAGAGTGTTTAAGGGCTTCTCTTAAATTATCTATGGTTTGGTCATCCATGGGCTACAACACAGGCGTTAGGGTGTGCAGGCCAAGATAAATGTACTTGCCGACTTGACTTGTTCGGAAAGGATAAAACTAGGTGAGTTAGTTGTGGCGCATGCCTGCACGTTGATGGCGATGCAACGAATAGGCTTCCCATTTACCGAATGGCACTTGATCAGACTGTTACAGCCTTGTCCTGCAATGTGAAATAAGACAAGGAGTTACCGGGATATCCATCTACTTTTTCCCCTTTCGTATTGCTGTAACCGCGGATCACCCGCTTATTGCGCTCATAGCAGATATCGCGTGCTATGTTATTCTCGTTATTCGTGATCAACACACATTGGTGCGCTGCCTGATGGGTTTTGTTGAATTCGATCAAGGCGTGTAGGGTGGAACCCGAGCCTGCAAAGAAATCCAGTACGGTACACGGATGGTCCTGAAGGGAAAGTTCAAAAATGCGCGTCAACAAACCAATGGGTTTGGGATTGTTAAATGGCAATTCTCCGCCGAACACTTCCTTCAATTCACGGCTTCCGGCTTGATTCGTAGCTACATCATCCCACCAAGAATTGGCGATCACGCCCTTTCGCTTTTTATCGGCAAGGAACAATTTGTAACGCGGTTTCCCTTTTCCATTTCTGGGGAATACCAATTTATTGTCTGCCTCTAATTGGCGATAGGTCTCTTCTTTGAAGCGCCATTCATCCGTATGTGCGTCACCAGTAGGCGTGGTAATGGTGTAGCTCGAACCACCTTTATTAGTGCAAGGCATGGTCACATAAGGTCCACGAGGATCATTATCGGGATTTTTGTAATTGCCTTCGTCTAGTGAAGGAGAAAGGGTATTCAACTCTGCTTGCGCTGAACGTCGATAGATCAACACGAACTCATGAATGGTAGATATGTTCTTGGATAAGTTCGCTTGAGAATTGCGTCGCCTGCGCACAGGCGCTGCAACAAAATGTTCTTCACCGAAGAGTTCATCACATAGTATCCTCAAGTAAGCGAACTCTTTGTCGTCAATTGAAATGAAGATGAACCCGGTCTCGGTCAATAAGGTACGTGCCAGCTCTAATCTGGGTCGCATGAACGTGATCCAATCGGCATGGGTGAACGCATCCGCATACGTGAAACTTTTGTTGCCTGTGTTGTACGGTGGGTCAA
>CAZPEQ010000422.1:0-2600 GCA_964585605.1 uncultured Weeksellaceae bacterium
AAAGCAGCTGCTACACGACCTGCGCCAACAATGCAGACTTTCATGATCGGGAGCGCGCTAATTTGAATCGACGGAATACAGCCATCAGCGTACCGATCAGCAGCAGAATACAGCCGACCCACAAGATGTTTATACCGGGGAAGACGATCGCTTGCATCACGATGAACTCCTCGTTATAGATATTCATGAAAATACCGTCTTGCGTGATTTTGTCAATACCGATTTTGATACGATGCTCGGGTAATTCAACTTCACGTCTGCCTATCGTTTCTGAACCCTTGTAAAAGATCATGGGGCGGTGCGTCTTCCAATCTGATTTAGCGTACAGATCACGCACGCGGACTTGCATGACACCGATCAAGTGGTCTTCCCCTAGAATGCTATCCGTAAGACTGTTCTGAGCAAGTTTCAAGCTGTCCAAGATGATCACGACCGTAGGAGTGACGATCGTATCACGCAGTAGTTTCTCGTACACATTAGGAGGCATGTAGCGGTGCATGTCTGTGCCCGCACTGTCCGGTTCCATATCCGCGTAACGTACGTGTGTGTAAAGATCTCGACCTAGCCAATGTCGGGTACTTGGTTCTGCTACGTTTCCGAATTTCGGGTTCAACTGTACAAAAGGTTGTAGTCGAAATGCGTGATCTCCCTCCTCAAAGGATCGCCAAACAGGATAGATGGTATCGCCATAAACGCGTTCTAAAGGCTGCCAATAAGTAGGTTGGTCGAGGATGAAATTCTCAGAAGCTTGGTGATCGGCCTTGCAGGTGAAATCAACACCGCCAACACGTATGATATTACCAGTTTTATAGGTCTTCGGAACGGCATCGAAATAATCGACCTGGTATTTCAAATTCACCCCTTCCTGTTTCTTGCCTACATAGCTAACGATGTGGTCGCCCATCTTAACCCGGTCGTTCTTATAGAGCAACACGTCCGTGCTGTTATTGAATTCTTGGCTTAAGAAGCGCAGGTCCATACTGGGCGCGTTCTTGCTGATCTCTTTGGAACCCGATGTGCTGACCAACGCACCAAGCATGACCAACGCGAAACCAATGTGCGCAACGGAAGGTCCTGCATTCTTAAACTTACCTTTCAGACCTTGCCAGATGTAGTTCGCATTCGCAGCGAAGGCGAATGTTGCACTGAATAACAAGGCGAACCAAGTCATATTCTCTACCCCGTACCCGAGCCATACCGAGATCAATACAGTCAATGCTAAGGCAATGATGAGCGAAAGGGAGATATGCTTGAAGAAGCGCTTGGGGTCTGTTTTTTTGTAGGCTAGGAACTGACCAATAGCAGCAAGCAGCGTAATGATGAACGCAAAGGGTATTTGCCACCGGTTGTAATGTTCGATTGGTTCTGATGGCGGCGCGAAGTTCGCAGCTGCCAAGGTTTTAAAGAATTTAATACCCGTGGCTTCATGGAGGCTCGTGAAAACAGATTGGAAGGGTTCCAGTAAGATATTGCTTACCGGTATAGAGGTCGTGAACGTAATATGAACCGCAGATAAGGTTAACACCAAGGAGCCAATGAATAACCAGAATTCACGCGACCACAAGCTTTCTTCTTCGACGACTTTCGGGAAGTCTTTGTTGTACGAGCGCACCAACATGATCACCGAAACGACCAACAACAGAATAATCGCCTGTATAGGCACATTGAATCGAATACCAATAAGCAGTAACAATCCCGCTACGAGCCAGTAAAAACGGCGCTGACCAATGTCTGTAATCAGCATGGCGGTGCTCAACGCAACGAATAACAGGAGGTATACGACAAGTTGTCCCATCATACCATCCCCAGTGAAACTGTGTACGCTGGTATCGCCAAGCACACCACTTCGTGTCAAGAAAGTAGAGTACATGATGAGCACAAATGCACTCAGTACCAATAAAAAGGTGGTGAATACGGAGGTGCCTTTGCGCATGTTGATCAGCATCAAATGCCCACCGCCGACAAGTACGAGCCAAGGAACTAAGGACGCGTTCTCAACGGGATCCCACGCCCAGAATCCGCCAAAACTCAAGGCTTCATATGCCCAAGCACCGCCCATTAAAATGCCAATGCCCAAAATGCCAATAGCCAAGAATGTCCACGGCAAAGCTGGTTTGATCCACCCGGTATACTCCTTTCGCCACAAACCAGCTATCGCAAACGCGAAGGGTACGAGGGTAGCAGAAAAACCAAAGAAGAGGGTCGGTGGGTGAATCGTCATCCAGTAATTCTGCAAGAGCGGGTTCAGCCCACGCCCATCAGCGAAACTGGGTATAGAAGTCAGGTATGACCCCATTCCTGTCCACGGCAAACCGATATTCTCAGGCAACTCACGAATTAAAACGAAGGGGCTACTGCCGATGCGGTAGTCGAAAAGATAGACACCCAAGAGCATGCTTGCCAAGCAAACTTGTACTAGCGCGAACACAGCTAACACAGGGCCTTCCCAGCTTTTTGCTTTGTAGATGAGAACGTTTCCCAGCACCATGTGCCAAAAGGTCCATAGCAGGAAAGAACCTTCTTGCCCTTCCCAAAAACAGGAAAGGATGTAACGCAACGGCATTTCACTATTACTGTGCTTCCACACATAATCGTATTCG
>CAZPEQ010000423.1:0-2589 GCA_964585605.1 uncultured Weeksellaceae bacterium
TAGTTTGCCTGTGGTCAGATCCTTGAAATGCACCGTATACATTCTTCTCGATACCGTATCTACAGCAAAGGCTAGTAAGTTATTATTCGTGCTTATGCTACGCCCAGCAATTTGGTAGTAGGCGTATCCCTTGGCCAATTCGGGCCCATTCAGCATGATCTCTTCAGCACCTTCTACACCGCCCTTTTTCCTACAGTACAAGGGGTAATCTTGTTCTTTTTCGAATCGGGTATAGTACTGATACCCATTCAGCATGTAAGGCACAGAGCTATCGTCTTGCTTGATACGACCGGTTATTTCATCGAAGAGTTTTTTCTGAAACCCTTCGGTATGTTTCATTGCACTATCGCGGTAGTCATTTTCAGCACTTAAGTAATCGAGGACATCTTGTGTTTGCGCGTCGGGTGTTTCCGCCTCTTTTTGGGCGTCACTTAGGCGCATCCAGAAATAATCATCTGTTCGCGTTGTACCGTGTTCCTCCAGGCTATAGGTCACGGTCTTGGCTACTGGCCCTGGGGCAGCAGGGGCTTCTTTTTTCTCACTGGCAGAACTAGGTTCTTGGCAGCCATGTAAAATGATGGCGCTTACAGGCAAGAGTAGAAAACGGGAGAGTCGCATGCTGTTCTTATTTCGCATCGTGAAGGTAGCTACTTCAAGGTTTACCTGTCCCGAACTCGTAAGGGCAATGCCTACAGTTGTTCTTACAGCAATACCCCCTGCGCTTTAAGTATTGGGCAGTAAACACCATATACCCGTTCTCAAAGTAGAAATCCCCCTCTACCAACTGCCCTGAATTGGCCTGATTATCAACTTTTTTCGACGGTTTGGAGGATTCCATTCACTATATAACAGGGCACACGACGAACTGTTCGGCGAAAACAATGTAGGCTCAGATCGGCACGTTCTTTTCACAATGCCTTGTGTAATAGCGTTTAATAACTCAGCAAGAATGTCTGAAAGGCCCGATAGCTTTGATATTCTATTGTTGAAAACTCTTATTAACAATGAAGTACAGATCGTTGATCACGAGTTTCTCTATGATTTTGTTCGCTTGGGCTGTGGCGAACGAAGGAGGGGAACCCCGGATGACCGCCACCGAATACATAGCCCAGTGGAAAGACGTAGCTGTTCAACAAATGACATTGCATGGCATACCAGCCAGTATCACCCTTGCGCAAGGGCTGCTAGAAAGCGGCAATGGCAATAGTGATCTCGCGAAGAAGAGCAATAATCATTTTGGTATTAAGTGTCACAGTGATTGGCGTGGTAAGAAAGTCTACCACGATGATGACCGAAAAGGGGAGTGCTTCCGCAAGTACAAGAATGCAGCAGATTCCTACCGCGATCATTCTATCTTCTTGAAGAAACGGAGATACGAGTTCCTCTTTGACCTGAAACAAACGGACTACAAGGCGTGGGCGAAGGGGCTCAAAAAAGCAGGTTACGCAACGGATCCCAAGTACCCGCATAAATTGATCGATCTTATAGAACGCCATGGGCTAGACGAGTACGATAAAAAAGACGGCTCAAGCAGAGGCATATTTGCACGTCGTAAGAAAAAAGAAACGTCAAAGCCAGCGGCAGCTGTCGCTAATGCAGCCACTGATGCAGGCACGGTGACAATCGGCAGTGGCCATGCCTTAAACGTGCATGAGAACAACATCAAGTATGTGCAGGCGAAGGACGGAGATACGTTCGCATCGATTGCAGAAGAGCTCGGCTCGCGAGCAGGTATGATCGCGCGGTGGAACGATGTAGAAAAGACCAAGAAGCTTGAACCCGGCCAGGTGGTCTTCATTCAGCCGAAGCGGAATAAGGTAAAAGGAACGAAGGTGCACCATGTGCGAGCAGGAGAATCCTTGTGGAGTATATCACAGCACTACGGCATTAAACTGCGCAAACTTGCTGAATACAACGGAGTGGATGCGCAGATCTCACTCACACCCGGACAAAAGATCAGGTTAAAGAAACCGCCTCGATCTTAGCTAAGGACAACGGTGTACTAGCACTTCGTTGGCTTGGTTCACACTGATCAGTTTCAATGCGCCATCGGCATTCAGGTCACTGATACTGAACGGGGTGTTGCCTTCTTTGGGCATGCCATCGATCAGGTTGCCTGTTGTATTGAATAAGTACAGGCCTTCCGTATTGTCGAGGGTAATACCGATACGCTTATCGTCCTTGCCAAAATTGAATACGTGTGGTGCACCCGTAATTGTTCCCGGAACATGAAACGTGAAGACGTCGTTTGCCGAGGGGCGCACATGTACACTATCGGCCCACGCGATGATCGGATCTGGTGTGCCGTCCTCATCAATATCAACTAAGGAGTTGAAATAGTTCGGCCAGTGTCGCGCAGATACGGCTTGCGCTTCGCTATCAAAACGTCCTTTCCAAACTCGTCCGAGGGTATCTGTCCACCAGGCTTGACATTCTCCAATGGAAAGCGAATTGTTCAGGACTACTTGTGTATCGTCGATACCAGGAAGTGTCAATGTGGATTCATACCGGGGCTGACCTTTGCGATCCAGTAAATGCAAGGTGCCATTGCGCTCGATCGCCAGTAAATAATCTTTGCTACGCACGCGT
>CAZPEQ010000424.1:0-2584 GCA_964585605.1 uncultured Weeksellaceae bacterium
CGAAGAACTTTTTGTTGTCGGCCATCCCTTGCCCATGGAAGGGGTGCAAGTCGTGGATGTACAGCGCATATACCACAAAATGGAGCCTCGGACCTTGTCCGCGGCGTTAAAACACTATACAGGCAAGGAACACGATACCGCACACGATGCTTTAGGAGATGTAGAAGCGACCATAGACGTGCTTATGGGCCAGTTGGACATGTATGAAGACCTTCCAGCGGATACCGATCAATTAAGCGCGTTCTGCGGAACTACCATGCGACCGGATCCATGTGGCAAACTCATCTACGATGATATGGGGCGTGTGTGCATTGCCTTTGGCAAACATGCAGGCAAGCCCATTACGGAACTAGCTACCTACGATGGCGGATATATGAACTGGTTAATGAATAAGGCGGAGCTGCCGGCAGGAACCAGAGCGGTCATTAGCCAAACCTTGGAGGCTATTTCATGAAGATCATTTGTATCGGGCGGAACTATGCAGCACATGCTACAGAACTGGGTAACAATGTTCCTGACGAACCGCTGTTTTTTCTGAAACCCGAAACAGCACTGCTAGGCGAAGCGGAAAACTTCACCCCACCCTCCTACTCCGCTGACGTGCACTATGAATTGGAATTGGTGGTGCGCATCGGTACGACGGGCAAGAACATTCCGGAAAGCGATGCATTGAACCACGTCGAAGCCTTTTCGATCGGGTTGGACATGACTGCACGTGATGTGCAAAGCCAACTCAAGGCCAAAGGAAAGCCTTGGGAAAAGGCGAAGGCCTTTGACGGCAGTGCCATTGTTAGCACACGCTTTCTGAATTGGAGCCTATTCAACTTGGCAACCACCCGTTTCACCCTGCACAAGAATGACGAGCTGGTTCAGGAAGGAGATCCCAATCTTATGCTATTTACCATTCCCCAGTTGATCGCCCATATCTCTGTAGGTATGACCTTACAATCGGGCGACCTCCTGTTCACGGGTACTCCAGCGGGAGTTGGCCCGGTCAACCGCGGTGACCGATTGGTAGGTGCGATCAACGGAGATACACTCATCGACGTGGCCGTCGAATAGTGCTAACTTCGCCGCCGCTATGAGCAAGAAAACAGTTCAAGTAGGGAATATATCCTGTGGTGCAGACGAGCTGTTCCTCATATCAGGCCCATGCGTGATCGAGGAGGAAAGCGTAATGCTCAAGACCGCTGAAAAGCTGAAGGAAGTCGGCGAGAAACTGAACTTACCGATTGTTTACAAGTCCTCCTTCATGAAGGACAACCGCAGTTCCGTTGATTATTACATGGGCCCCGGTATAGACGAAGGCTTAAAGATCTTACAGCGCATCAAACAAGATTTTGGATTCCCCGTACTGAGCGATGTTCATTTTCCTGAACAAGTAGCCCCAAGTGCCGAAGTATTGGACATTATACAGATTCCGGCCTACCTCTGCATGCAGACCACCTTGGTTACCGAAGCCGCAAAAACAGGTAAGGTCGTAAATGTGAAGCACGGCCAATTCCTCGCGCCCGAGAACATGGTCAAGCCCGTTGCCAAGATCGAAAGCTGTGGCAATACCAACATTATCTTGACTGAACGGGGATTCACCATGGGCTACAACGACTTGGTCGTAGACCCCAGAAGTTTCTACCACCTACGTGCCACTGATTACCCCGTTGTATTTGACATTACGCATAGCATTCGTCGTTACGGCATTCCCAGTGCAGATCCCAACGGAGGCAATAAAGAGTACCTGCCCACCATATCACGCGCAGGCGTTGCTGCTGGGGTAGATGGCGTTTTCATTGAAACGCATCCTGACCCCACCAATGCCTTATGTGATGCGGCAAGCCAACTTTCTGTATATGAGTTGGAAGAATTCATTAAACCATTACTGGAGCTACACGCTGTGGAGCTTCGTTACCGATAGGATAGAAAATGGAACTGTACCTCGATTCAGCTGATCCCAAAGAAATTGAAGAGGCCTTTAAACTGGGCTTCTTAACCGGGTTGACCACCACCCCAACCTTCATGCATCGGCAAGGTGTTAAGGACATTGACAAAATGATCCTCAAGTTGGCAAAGCAAGTGCCCATACTGCAGGTAGAAGCACTTGGCGAAACAGCCGAAGAAATCGTCAAAGAGGCGAAACGGCAACTAAAGATGGGATTGAAAAAAGACCGTACGGTTTTCAAGATCCCGGTTTCCCTAGAAGGAGTTCGCGCTTGTCGCCTATTACGCAATGACAACATCTTGGTTAACGTACACTTAGTCTACACCTTACAACAGGCCTACATGGCAATGCAAGCTGGGGCTACATACGTATGTCCGCTAGTTGGGCGATTACAGGACCAGGGGCACGATGCACTCGAGTTGGTAAAACAATGTGTTGACGCGGTTGACCTGTATGGCTATGATTGTAAGATCATGTTCAGCTCCGTGCGTAATGTAGAACACGTGCGCAACGCCATCAACATCGGTGTGCACACGATCACGGTGCCGTGGAAGTTGATGACCAAGTTGACGGACAATCACTTTACCGAAATAGGAACGCAGCAGTTCTATGAGCACACCCGATTGCTCACGATGAAGGTAAAAGACG
>CAZPEQ010000425.1:0-2579 GCA_964585605.1 uncultured Weeksellaceae bacterium
TCGCCGATCAGGTAAAAAGTACCCTCATCCTGAAAAAAGGTGTGGCCGAAAGACTGGGCCGTACTGGCGTGGAATATGCACTTGAGGGCCCGGCTGACGTGTATGCCGATAAGCTGCGGATCGAAGGTGGAACGTATCACTTTGATGTGGTCCATGTTAATGGAGTGATTGGCGATGTAAGCCTTGGTATGGCTGGCAAACATAATGTTGAGAACGCCCTTGCCGCGTGTTGCCTGGCATTGCAGGCGTCGGTGCCCGCAGAGGCCATTAAACAGGGCCTAGCGAGTTTTGCAGGCATAGAAAGGCGCTTTAACGTACTCATCAATACGAACAATAGGGTGTTGGTCGATGACTACGCACATCATCCCACGGAGCTTACAGCGGCAATACTTTCAGCGAAGGAAATGTTCGCGGAGAGAAATGTAACGGTGGTTTTCCAACCACATCTCTTTTCGCGTACGAAGGATTTTGCTACAGGATTCGCCACCAGTCTGTCTTTAGCTGACCAACTCGTGTTGCTGGATATTTACCCGGCACGCGAGAAACCCATTCCCGGGATAACCTCGGAATGGCTGGCTAAAATGGTTGATGTTGACCCGTGCATTGTCTGTACTAAAAGTGAATTGAAGGATGTCATCAGCGAGCTTCATGCTGATGTGCTTTTGTTATTGGGAGCGGGTGACATAGGCCAAGAAGTGAAAGGAATAAAAGAAATGCTGGAGCAGCAAGTGGCATGAGCAAATGGAAGGTCATAAAAAGTAAAATCGGTTTCGCCGCAGCGATCGTGGTCTTGCTTTCAACCTTGGCTTTTGTTGAGCAGCAACATGCCAGTGCGATTTGCGAGCGGCTTAGCGTACATGTTTCCGGTGCAGAAGGAGCACATTTCATCTCTGAGCAAAGCATTCGCCAAGAGTTAATGGATAGAGGCGCTGCCGTTGTGGGTGCGTCCTTGGTTGATATGGATATCATGGGCTTGGAAGAACAGCTCAAGAGCATACCAAGCGTAAAAGAGGCCAACGTTTACCATACCATGGATGGCACATTGCATGCCGAGTTGGTGCAACGGGTTCCTATCGTTCGTGTTATGGATGGTCAAGGTAGTGGGTACTATGTAGATGCGGATGGCTACTGCATGCCGCTAAGTGAAACCTATACGCCTTCCGTGTTCCTGATCAAAACACCCAAGACTGAGCCCTATGTAGGACTTGGCGTAATGCACGTGGCTCAGGACGATAGCTTAATGCAGTTATCCATCGCGGATGAAGCATTTCGAATTGCCACGGTCATTGAGGGCGATGAATTTTGGAAGCGCATGTTCGACCATGCCGCCGTAAGTGCAGATGGCACGTTTCAACTGATACCTCGTGTGGGTGGTCATAAGATCTTGATCGGAGATCCAGACCAGCTGCGCGTACACCTAGCAAAACTTAAGGCGTTCTATGAAGAAGGAATCGATCAGGTGGGCTGGCGAGCTTACAAACAGATCGACCTTCGTTTTGCCGATCAAATAGTATGTACAAAGAAGTGAAGAACACAATGACGGAAGAGCAAGAATATATCGTGGGCTTGGATATTGGTACCACCAAGATCGCGTGTATCGTTGGGCGAAGGAACGAACACGGCAAGATCGAGATCTTGGGTATGGGTAAAGCACCCAGTACCGGGGTTTCTCGAGGCGTGGTCAGTAATATCCACAAGACGGTAGACAGCATTAAAGCTGCAGTTGAAGAGGCGGAGAACGCCACGGGAATTGAAATAAAGAACGTAAGTGTAGGTATTGCCGGGCAGCACATTCGAAGCTTGCAGCACAATGGTGTGATCATGCGCCAGAGCTTAGATGACGAGATCACGCATCTTGACCTGGATACGCTTAAGAACGATATGTACAAACTGGTCATGCCTGCCGGTGAAGAGGTAGTACACATCATTCCGCAGGACTATCAAGTAGATAGTGAACAAGGGATCAAAGACCCTGTGGGAATGGCTGGCATTCGCCTTGCCGCCAACTTCCACATTATCGTAGGTCAAGTGACTGCGGCAAAGAACATCTATAAATGCGTGCGCAATGCGGGCATGGAAGTTTCTGATCTGATCTTAGAACCGCTTGCTTCTTCCGATGCGGTGCTGAGTGAAGAAGAGAAAGAAGCGGGTATTGTATTGGTGGACATTGGAGGTGGTACGACCGACATCGCCATATTCTACGATAACATCATCCGGCATACAGCGGTGATTCCATTCGGCGGTAACGTGGTCACCGAGGACATTCGCCAGGGCTGTGGCATCATGCGTACCCAAGCGGAAAAACTCAAGCAGAAATTCGGTTCGGCCTTGGCCGCTGAGAACAAAGAGACTGACGTGGTTTGCATACCCGGTTTGGCAGGAAGAGCGCCAAAAGAGATTAGCCTGAAGACACTTGCCGAAGTCATCCAAAGCCGCATGGAGGAGATCATGGAGCACGTACATTTTGAGATCAAGAACTCTGGCTTGGAGAAGCATCTCATTGGTGGTATCGTGCTTACAGGTGGTGGTGCACAGCTGAAGCACTTGACCCACCTTACCGCTATGGTAACAGGTATGGA
>CAZPEQ010000426.1:0-2579 GCA_964585605.1 uncultured Weeksellaceae bacterium
CCTGGCAGGTGTAGAAATAATCCAAGACTACCTCGTGATCAGCGAGCGCAAAGAAGGGCTTCTTCAAATTCGAATGAAACGCTGGGATGGAAGTAGTGATACCTACATGGAATTCGATGATCCGGCGTATGCAGCTTACATCGGCTTCAACCCAGATTTCAATACCGATGTATTGCGCTATTCATACACTAGCATGACAACACCGTTCACCCAATATGATTTCAATATGGCGAGCAAGGAACGCACTGTACTGAAGCAACAAGAAGTACTAGGCGGGGAATTTAAGGTGGAGAATTACCAAAGCGAACGCGTATGGGCTACCGCAACGGATGGCACCCGTGTGCCTATCTCATTGGTATACCGCAAAGGGTTGAAGAAGGACGGTAAGAACCCCTTACTACTATACGCATATGGGTCCTACGGCAGCAGCATAGATGCAGGCTTCTCCAGCACCCGATTGAGTTTGTTGGACAGGGGTTTTGTGTACGCCATTGCCCACATACGCGGCGGGCAAGAAATGGGTCGGCAGTGGTATGAAGATGGTAAGCTCCTGAACAAGAAGAACACATTCACTGATTTCATTGACTGTGGTAAGTTTCTCGTCGATAAAAAATACACTTCTCCAGCACATTTGTATTGCAACGGTGGTAGCGCCGGAGGCCTGCTTATTGGTGCCGTGGTGAATATGGCACCAGACCTGTTTCATGGTGCAGTAGCTGATGTGCCATTCGTTGACGTGGTGAGTACCATGTGGGACGAGAGTATTCCGCTTACTACAGGCGAGTTCAACGAATGGGGTAACCCCAAGGACAAAACCTATTACGACTACATTTTATCTTATTCGCCTTACGATAATGTAGAAGCCAAGGAATACCCCCACATGTTGGTGACCACAGGTTACTGGGATAGCCAAGTACAGTATTGGGAACCAGCTAAATGGGTGGCCAAATTGCGTGCTACAAAAACAGATGATAATCTACTCCTTCTTTCCTGCAATATGGACGTAGGACACGGTGGTGCTTCGGGCAGGTTCGAACGGTACAAACGAGTTGCTATGATGTATGCATTCTTGTTTGATCTAGAGGGCATAAATGAATAACCTCCTAGTTAAAAAGAGCGGTCACTGGCGTTCATCCGTGTGCTTTCAAGGAACTATCAAGCCGCTCCTGCATCTCCTACTCATCTCGTGTTTATGGAGTTGTTCCTCGCAACAAAAACTGCAAACCATGGAGAAATGGAACTATGAAGAATTTCGAGCGAAACAGCAAACTTTCAGCTCAAGTGATGGACAGATCAAATATGTAGATCAGGGTGAAGGAGATGTGATCGTGCTCTTGCACGGTGTTCCTTCTTCTTCTTGGTTATATAGAAAAATGATTCCCGGATTAGTAGCTGATGGACACCGCGTAATTGCGCCTGACATGCTCGGCTTTGGCAATAGTGATAGCCCCGATGGTTATGAGCTCTATGCGCCGGACCAACATGCAAAACGCCTCGTTGAACTCATGGACTCTTTAAAAATCCAAACGTGGACCCACGTGATGCATGACGCAGGCGGCCTTTGGACCTGGGAGCTCATGAAAAAGGCCCCAGATCGGGTGAGCAATTTGGTCATATTGAATACCATCATTTTTGAAACAGGTTTCACCCCTCCCATCAGAATGGAGCCAGGTGCTTTTGGCAAATTCAGCATGTGGTTGTATAGGAATAGAATTACTTCAAAGATGATGCTCAAGCAGTTGTTCAAGAAAACGCTAAAAGAAGACAATTTGTCCAAAAGCGAAGTGGAAGGATATCACCAACCTTTGCGAGAAGGGAAAACGAAGGCTATGTATTACTTCTTCGCCCAGACTTGCAACAATCTTCCTCTGTACGATGATGTATTCGCTGAAATGCAGATTCCTGTAGCTGTGGTCTGGGGCCAACATGATGATATGTTACAGTGGGACCTACAAGACGAGCAGGTAATTAAAGCGTTAGGTGTCAAGAATGAGAACATACACGTAGTGGACGGAAAACATTTTATTCAGGAGGAACTACCAGATACGATCAACAACGTGATTCTCAACATGACTCAGCACAACCGCCTCACACCTTAAAGTCAACATATTCAGGGTACTAGGATTACCCCGACAAGCATAAGTGAGTCTCATCGAATAACGCTTAGTCATAGGTTCATCAATATACGGGAAGCAAGTCTATCTTTGTGGCGCGAAACGTGCATAATGCACACCCATGTGCTTGACAAGGTTCTGATGAATAGAAGGAGTTGACGGCAGGTGGTATTTTAAACAAACGTAAAAAATGAAAATCTCAATTCTTACGATTCTCGCCTTAGTTGCTAGTCTTGGCAGTTTTGCTCAGAATAAAGCGTACTACGTAGATGATGATTATGTACTAGGTGGCTACGACGCGGTTTCCTATTTCAGTGGGACACCTAAAAAAGGGAAAGCCTCTTTTACACACAAGCACGATGGCGTTACGTTCAGGTTTGCTAGTCAAGCAAATTTAGATTTGTTTAAGGGCAATCCCGCAAAGTATAGCCCTCAATATGGCGGGTGGTGTTCTTATGCAGTGGC
>CAZPEQ010000427.1:0-2565 GCA_964585605.1 uncultured Weeksellaceae bacterium
CAGGTGAGAAAGTCGGTTTAGAGAAGTACGAGCGTAAGTACGCAAAGGAGGGTACATTGAAAGCAACCAAGTACTTTAAATGGATTAACGGTAAAGGCTATGTCCTTCAATCCAAATCGAAAAGAAATGGCGATGTACTTCGTACCGACTTTTATCACAGTTCTCGCAAAGGATTGGCGCACGGAATAGATTTTGAGAAGGAGACTGGAGGTTACGAGTTAAGCAAGGAAGTAAACGGCCTGCTGGTAGAATGGGAGTTATTTGATTCCAAAGGAGTAAGAACGGTTTGTGTGTTAACTACTGAATCTGAGCTGTAGTCTCCTTCAAGTTACCCGGCCACAGCACTTACAGATACACTATTTTCAAAAACACTCCCTGTGTGGCCTGATCAATCACAGTTATTTTTTAGCATTTTGTTGGATTAACAAACCCTAATTGCCTTGTGAGCCTTTCAAATGTTTAATGTAATTCGTCAATAACCCGCGTATTTGTTCCGCAGCTACCGGGTTTGCGGAATGTACCTTGAATTGCAATTCAATCAGGTTAAGCCCCGATTCATAAACCAACCATTTGGCCGCGGCATAACCGTCCGGAGCTACGTTGCCATTTTCATCCAGCCCTAGGTCATTATCGAAACTGATGAATGCAGGTAGACCATTTGCTTTGATATATGAGACAAAGGCGGCGTATGACCGAACGATATCAAAGCTGGATTCTTCCGACGGGTCATAAACCATGTCAATGGTTCGCACATCATCAAAAAACAACTTGCTCATTCCTAAACCTCTATACGATCTGACTATTCAAGCGCTGTAAACGTCGGCTAAGCACCACCTTGTACATAACCAGTAGAAGCAGACAGAGGCTGGCCACAAGGACTAAGTAGATAGGCGTGTCCCCTAAGTCGAAATAGGTGCCGATACGCTCATCTAATTGGCCGTGTATATACCCAATGCACAAAATGGACAACAAGCCACTGAGGAGTATCAGCACGGCGGTGCTTAAATAGTAGAACCGGCCGATCTGCTTATTCTCATACCCAAGCAAATACAGGTTGTTGATCGTTGCCTTGTTCTTGTATAACAACACGTTCATGCTCAATAGAATGGAACTGATCGAAAGCACGATGATGATACCCGCAATCACGAATAGGACAAGGAATATGACGTTCAAGAAAAAGCGCATGCGGCTTTGTTCCATGTTGTTGTTGCTGACGTCCAAGTTCTCTTCGTCGAAATAGGTGAGGGCCTCCTCACTGCTAGGGTCGTTCAAGCGAATCAGGAGACGGCTAGGCTTGGTACTACCTCCAGATGCATATTTCCCATTGGCGTAATCCAAAAAATCCAAGGGAACGAGTATGGAATTGATCTGTTCGCTGAATGCGACAATACGGCCACGAAATTCTTCCTTTGCACCGTTTCCGCTCACGCGCAAGCCGAACTCGACTTGTTTGATCGCATTCTGCGAAACAACAGGTAAGCCCTGTGTTTCGGCAAAACCAAAATTGTATAGGTTGATGTAATCCTGCGGAATAATGATCGGCACCAGTTCGTCTCCCGGTTGCCACTTCCAATCTTCATCCTCCACGTCTAAAAAACCGTCGGGTATGGCCTCGAAGAACATGTCCGTTCGAAAGCCCGGGATATTGTCGCCCTCGCGTGTGAAGGCCTGGATACCGAAGCGGGCTTTATCGAAATACGCGAGCTCTTCAACGAACGGCCGGGCTTCTAGGTCAGCAAGTTCATCCGCGTCAAAGTAGATCCGTTCCTTATCGAAACTCTTGAAAACCGAGATGCGCTTGTTCACCACGATGCCCTGTTTCCCGAATACGGCCTTCTCTTGTTCGAATACCTGCTGAATATCTAGATAGACCTGCACGGTAAGGCCAATAATGAACAGCCCGATGAATAGGGTCAAGGCAAAACCGAGTAACTGCCAACGCGGAAGTGTGCGAATCTGTAGTTGATTCAACAGGTTCATAGCAGGAAGCGCTTTTGGTATGGGAAATGCGCCGAGTCATCTAACATGGCAATGATCAACCCAGCATCTTGCGCTTGCAATTCCTCTTGAATGAGTGATGCAACCGTGTTAGCGGTTTCTATATCCAGGTGGCTGAAGGGTTCGTCTAGTAACAAAAAGTCAAAAGGCATGCACAGGGCGCGTACCAGCGCCACCCGTTGGCGCTGACCAAAAGAAAGCGTAGATGCGGGTTGGTCCGCATGCGTAGCTAGACCCACCTGTGCCAACATTTCGTGAATAGCGGTTTCTGTTTTGTGCGAAGTAAGTCGATTCTTAATGAGGATGTTCTCCAACGCACTCAGTTCAGGAAAGAGCTTCAGGTCCTGTAATACATAGGAGAAGCGATGGCGGGCATTTTCGAGGCCTGTTACCTGCCCGGCGTAATTCGGCTGAATACCAAAAAGGATGTTCAGCAGGGTACTTTTACCTTTGCCGGAGGGCGCTTTGATCAGGTAATACTCACCGCACTCAAAACGAATCTCCTGTCCATACACCTCCGAGTTTGTAATAACGTCATCACTCAAGAAGTGCGGGCATAGGTGGCTA
>CAZPEQ010000428.1:0-2560 GCA_964585605.1 uncultured Weeksellaceae bacterium
GACAAACACACAGCAGTTTCCCTGTCCTAGCCACGCCAGTTTGCACTTCATCGGCTATGAAAAGCACGTTACGTTCTTTACATAGTTTGATCGCTGCCGCGATATACCCTTCCTCAGGAACAAATACGCCTGCTTCGCCTTGAATAGGCTCTACCATGAACCCACAAACGTTTGGATCCTTCAACGCTTCATCCAATGCACCTAGATCGGAGTACGGAATACTTTCGATACCAGGCGTGTATGGGCCGAATCCGCCCCGCGCATCAGGATCAGAGGATGCTGATATGATGGTGATCGTTCGTCCATGAAAATTCTCTCCGCAAACGATGACCTTAGCCTGGTCAGCAGGAATTCCTTTTTTGTCATACCCCCATTTGCGCGCCAATTTCAGTGCCGTTTCTACCGCTTCAGCCCCTGTATTCATTGGAAGTACTTTGTCGTAGCCAAAAAACTTAGCCATAAACTCTTCATACTCTCCTAAAACGTCATTGTGAAAAGCGCGCGAGGTTAGCGCCAATTTACCAGCTTGTTCCTGCAAAGCCTTCACAATCTTGGGGTGGCAATGACCCTGATTAACAGCACTATAAGCCGAAAGAAAATCGTAATACTTCTTTCCATCCACATCCCAAACAAATACGCCTTCTCCCCGCTCGAGTACGACAGGTAGCGGGTGATAGTTGTGCGCGCCATATTTGGATTCACGTTCAATGGCAGCTTGAGATAGTTCTTTAATAGCAGCAGTTTCAGACATTTACAGGGTATTTATACAGCAAAGATAAGCTCAGCTGATCCAGCACGCAGGCGGTCCTGCTTAAAACGCAGTCAGGCGACTCGGGGAGTCGCCTGACTGGAAGGTTGATAGTGAAGTCAATTACTTTTGAATAAATTGCCTTTTACGAGTATAGACAATCCATACCACTTTAATGCTCAAATACAGTTAACGTGGTTTTACGATGCTTTGAAACGTGTTCCGGTGCTTAAGGTAACGACTGTAGATCCGGTTTCGGTCTTTTGGCGTAGAAAATGAAAATTTGATCTGTAATTGGTAGGAAAGTGTAGATAACTGGTCACAGCCCAATCACGAAGTTCCCCCAAAGCGTGCATCAAGCGCATCTAGCAGCTTGCTCCTTCTACGTCTGCTAACTAGCATTTGCTCTCCATTATAAAGCACTACAAAACACTTATCATTGAAGCGTTTGTATCCCTTGATCTGATCAAGATTCAACAAAACAGAATGGCTGATCCGGCAAAATGCATTTTCTCCTAACAGCGTCTCATATTCCTTTAAGGAAGTTGTAGCAACCAAACTCCGCCCATCCACAACGTAGACGGTACAATAGGAACCCTCTACTTCAATATGGCTGATATTGGCCGGAACCACATAATCGACACTTTTAACGGATCGTATAGCAATGCGATCCGGTACTATGTGCTCAGGTAAAGTTGTAGTGGTTGACTTCGTCGAAATGCGTTCGCGAACCCGGTTAACCGCTTCTTCCAGATGATCGATAACCACCGGTTTTAGCAAAAAATCGCTAGCGCCTACCCGAAAGGCATCAACCGCATACTGGTCATGGGCCGTGGTAAAAACGACCTCAGGGCATTTACTTCCAAGTTCCTTGATGACGTCAAATCCAGTACAGGTCATCAACTCAACATCCAAAAAGACCATATCAGGGCAATGTCGGGTGATAAGTTCAACTGCATTCTCCTTCGTATTCGCAATTCCAAGAACCTCATGCGAAACACCAATTAAATCTAATAAGCCAACTAAGGTTTCACACGATGCGGGTTCATCATCGACAATAACAACACCTAAATTATCCTTCACTGCCATGCCAATCTCCTAGACAGGTATCTTTAACTCTACTCGGGTTCCCGAAGGCCGTTGTTCGTCAAATAAGTCTTCTACAAAAACTTCACCTTGTCCTTCTCCTTTTACCAACTTCAATCTTTCTTCAGTAAGTGTCATACCAACCGAACGTCTTTCTTTTTCTTTATTAATTCGAGCTTGGTCACGACCAACCCCGTTGTCAATAACGTTCACGTATAAGTGCTTTCCCTTTGCGCTAAAAGTAACAAAAATCTTGCCTTCATGGCTAGCGTTCTGGAGACCATGCCACACAGAATTTTCCACATAAGGCTGTATAAGCATCGCAGGAATTTTAGTACGAAGGTCTACACTTGGTTCTACATCGATCTCATATTCAAAGCGGCTATCAAAGCGCATTTTCTCAATTTCCAAGTACGCACGCAAGTGTTCCACCTCCGCTTTAATGGTGATCTCTGTCTTCTCCGAAGAATCCAGTACATGCCTGACCAAGCCTGCAAATTGCCCCAAGTAATTAATTGACCTCTTCGTGTCATGTGCGAGGATAAAGCCTTGAATGGAATTCAAACAGTTGAATATGAAGTGGGGATTCATTTGAGCCCGAATTGCTTTTGCGCGCAATTCAACTATGCGGTTCTGCATTTCAATTTCTTGACGAACTGCGTTCCCACGGCGCCACGAGAGATACCAGAAGGTCGCAGAAGCACAGACGGCGACTAGCAACCAAAA
>CAZPEQ010000429.1:0-2557 GCA_964585605.1 uncultured Weeksellaceae bacterium
ACGTTATTGATGTTTGCACAGATGTGCAGGATCTAGCCACGATTCCTTCGATTCAATTGACACCTAATCCGACGACCTCCACGACTACAGTTCAATTCGATGGCCTAAGCCTGGTTAAATTGATTGTTCATGATGCCACTGGTAGAGCGGTGTTACAGGAGAATGCACGTTCACCCCACACGATCGATGTCAGCGCTTGGCCGAGTGGCATCTACTCAATATCAGTCTTAGGTGAAGAACAACAGACCGTTCGTTTAGTAAAAGAATGAGGGCTACAACTTCCTCAACAAACCTTCCATGCTCACCTTCGGAAGAACGATTTCCCGCAGTCGTTCAATGCTGATTCGCTCCTGCTCCATCGTATCGCGATCACGCAGGGTCACCTTGCCATCTTCCAAAGAGTCATGGTCTATGGTAATACAGAAAGGCGTGCCAATAGCATCTTGTCGGCGGTAACGCTTACCAATAGAATCCTTCTCATCGTACTGGCAATTCACATCGAATTTCAGCGTATCCATGATCTCCCGCGCCTTTTCTGGGAGCCCATCTTTCTTCACGAGTGGGAGTACTGCAAGCTTAACGGGTGCCAATGGGGCAGGGATCCGGAGCACCTCTCGTGTGCTACCATCTGCCAAGGTCTCTTCCTGTAACGCTCCTGTAAGAACCGCTAAGAACATGCGATCCAGACCTATACTGGTCTCCACCACGTTGGGCACATAACTCTCATTGGCCTGCGGATCAAAGTACTGGAGTTTTTTACCGCTGTGCTCAATATGCTGTTGCAGGTCAAAATCACCGCGCGAATGGATGCCTTCTAACTCTTTGAATCCCATAGGGAAATCGAATTCGATATCGCAAGCCGCCTTGGCGTAATGGGCAAGCTTCAGGTGGTCGTGGAAGCGGTAGTTGCTTTCGTCCATGCCAAGCGCCTTATGCCAGGCAATGCGCTGTTCCTTCCATTTCTCATACCACTCACCTTCCGTGCCCGGCTTTACGAAAAACTGCATTTCCATTTGCTCGAACTCGCGCATACGAAAAATGAACTGGCGCGCTACGATCTCATTGCGGAAAGCCTTTCCGGTTTGCGCAATGCCGAATGGGATCTTCATGCGTGCACTTTTCTGCACATTCAAGAAATTCACGAAAATACCTTGTGCGGTTTCTGGCCGCAGGTAGATCTTGGCCGATTCCCCGGAAACACTGCCCAGCTCCGTAGCGAACATGAGGTTGAATTGGCGTACTTCAGTCCAGTTAGCGGTTCCACTTACGGGACATACAATGCCTTCATCTATGATCAGTTGGCGCACTGCCTCTAGGTCATCTCCTCCCAAGGCCTCTTTCATACGCGCGTTCACCCCATCTATCTTGTCTTGGCTGCGCTTCACATTGGGGTTAGTGGCTAAGAACTGTGCTTTGTCAAACGCATCACCAAAACGCTTCTCCGCCTTGGTCACCTCCTTGGCGATCTTCTTTTCGTACTTGGCAATATGCTCCTCTATAAGCACATCAGCCCGGTAACGCTTCTTGCTATCCTTATTATCAATGAGTGGATCATTGAAGGCATCTACGTGTCCACTGGCCTTCCACGTGGTAGGGTGCATGAATATGGCGGCGTCTATACCCACGATGTTCTCGTGCAGGCGTGTCATGCTGGCCCACCAGTATTCACGGATGTTCTTTTTCAATTCGGCGCCATATGGCCCGTAATCGTAGGTGGCGCTTAAACCATCGTAGATCTCACTGCTTTGAAAAACGAAGCCATACTCCTTTGCGTGGCCAATGATCTTTTTCAACCGGTCTTCTGCACTTCCTGCCATGGGCGCAAAAGTAGAGCCATCCGTGGCAAAACCCAATGCCCAAATCCCGTACCTCGAATCCCAAACCTCAACAAGCCTTAAATCCCAAATCCCAAATCCCAAAATCCAATGCCCAATTAACCAATAACTACTAACCATGTCCCCACCACCCCTTTAACTATTAACCTTTTAACCATTAACTATTTACCACTAACTCTTCAACCAATAACCTTTTAACTATTAACCACTAACCCACCCACCCCGTACCTTTCCCCCATGAACGCCAAGGAGCGAGCTTTGCTGATCGAACAGGTCAAAGAACAGATCGTAGCAGTGCGTAAGTCTGTTGCTGACTATAAAGAGTTGAGCAAGCCAATCGCGCCTGATGATGCCATTGGCCGGGTAAGTCGTATGGATGCGATCAACAACAGGTCTATCAACGAAGCTGCTTTACGCAAGGCAAGCGAGCGACTTAGCGGTTTAGAGCGGATCCTGGAACAACAGAATGACAAAGACCTGGGTGTTTGCAGCAGGTGTAAAAGAGACATTCCTATGGGCCGCTTACTCTTAATGCCTGAATCGAGGCAATGTGTGCAATGTGCAAGTAGATGATAGAAATTGAAGAAGGCGTCTTGTTCAGTGAGGAATTGTTCGAGCGGAAGTTCGTGTGTGACTTAGCTGCGTGTAAAGGCGCGTGCTGTGTTGAAGGAGAAAGTGGAGCACCGTTAACCAAGAAGGAGGCGAAGACCATAGAGAAGCTC
>CAZPEQ010000430.1:0-2529 GCA_964585605.1 uncultured Weeksellaceae bacterium
CAACTGCGGCAGCGGCTTTCAACGGTTTATCCAGTTCGATCTCGATTTGCTGTACGCTTCCGCCCACACCTCTAGCACGAAGCGACAGCAGCTTATCTGTGTACTCTTTTATAAGCTCACCGATAGCTGGGGTAACCGATCTTTCCACTAATGGCGAAGTCGGATAGCTGGGTTTACCGGTCAAGGCCAACAGCAACACGATAGGAACAACAAGCACGATAAGGAGCCACATGTACTGGTGTCTCTTACGCAAAGAATGACTCATTTTCGAAGCAACTTTAAGAGGAGTATGGGCCAAAGGCCAACCGCTCCAGGGAATAGTAAAAACCGCACTTTGAAGGGGCTGTCAGCAACCAACGAATCCATTTTTTTCGCTCCTGCAACGAGGAAGTAAATGCCGAATAAGACCCCGACAAGAGCATACACGCCCATCACCAGTGCAATCACTTCTAGAAAGTCTTTCATAATTGGGCGGAAGTTACATATAACCCACGAGCCCATTACTCCTCACCTAAAGTAAAGGTCTTACAAAACAACCGTCGTCTAAGCGTTCTCTTTAAAGTCAACTTCCCCGCGCGTGCTTGTACCCAGCAACAGGTTCTGCGGCCAATAAGTTACTACTCAACGTTCGCACTCTTCGCTGTCTATTTAAGTAAGTCAGTAACGCCGTATTTCCCAAATTGCCGTATAGCGTTTCGTCCACTTCCTCCACAAAGCAACATCCTTTCGGCAATACACTTCGCTGTAATTCTCGATTCACCTCTCCTATCGTCATGCTCGCTGTGAACACGATATGGGTCAACTCGACCTCAACCTTATCATTTTGAACCTCCATATGATCTACCGCTAGCGCAAAGTGCGAAATAAAGGTTTGCAAGAAGGCGGGATTGGCACTTACTAATCTGAATGTACGTGGATTAGAAGAAGAGGAAATATGCTCCGTTGAGCGCTTGTTTTTGAGGGAGATCATTTATGACGTAATTATTGTCGTTTGTATGATGTAAATATAATCACTCAAGATCTATCATACAAGGAATCAGGTACTCAAAAATGAATATTTCTTGCCTTTCGACAGGCTGATAAATGGTTGCGTATTACAAGCAGCTACTGCTACGAGATTCACGTAAACACAAGCTGAAAGTTCCGCGGGTCACATGCGCTCAGGCACATCTACACCCAGTATCCACATAGCTTGTTTGGCGGTTTGCGCGACTGCAGCACTTAAGCTCAATCGGAAATCCTTCACGGCGGCGTCCTCTTCTTTTAGGATCGGTGGTGCACTTTGGTAAAAGCCATTGTAGCTCTTCACCAATTCGTACACATGATTCGCTATACCACTGGGATCTAAATTCTTCGCGCCTTGTGCTAGCACCTTTGGGAAGTCGTGCAACAACTTGATCACGTTCTTTTCCGTTTCAAGCAAGTCCGTTGGCAATGCACCTGTGCTTCCTTGCCAATCTGCTTTGCGCAGCAGGCTTTTGATACGTGCATGGGTGTACTGTACAAATGGCCCAGTATGTCCATTCAGATCGATCGATGCCGCAGGATCAAAGAGTATGCGCTTCTTCGGATCCACCTTCAGCAAGTAATACTTGAGCGCAGCCAAACCAACCATCCGGTTCAATTCATTGGCCTCGTCCGCGGTCATTTCATCGGTCTTGCCCAACTCATCGGCGTTCTTCTTCGCCGTGGCGATCATTTCAGCGATGAGGTCATCGGCATCCACTACGGTACCCTCTCGGCTTTTCATCTTACCCTCCGGCAAATCGACCATGCCGTAGCTCAAATGATGCAGCTCACTGGCCCATTCGTAACCGAGCTTGCCAAGGATCAAGAACAACACTTTAAAGTGATAGTCCTGTTCGTTACCGACCGTGTACATCATTTGCGTGAGGTCAGGATAGTCCTTAAAGCGCTCAATAGCGGTACCAATGTCTTGCGTCATATAAACGGCGGTACCATCAGACCGTTGTACGATCTTTTCATCCAAGCCATCAGCAGTTAGGTCGCACCACACCGAGCCATCTTCCTTCTGGAAAAAGACGTTCTTCTCTAGCCCTTCCGCAACGATGGCCTTACCCAATTTATAGGTATCGCTTTCGTAGTAGAGCTTGTCAAAATCAACGCCCATAGCCTTGTACGTGACGTCAAAACCGGCATAGACCCAGCTATTCATCTTTTCCCAAAGTGCATTGACCTGGGTATCACCGGTCTCCCATTTCTGCAGCATTTCTTGGGCCTCAATCATTAAGCCCGTCTGTTTCTTCAGAACTTCGATAATCTCTCCTGATATCTTCTTCTTTCTTTCCTCTACACCTTTTGCATCTTGATCACTATCAAGCACGGAAAGAGCCTCTAGTAGTTGATGTATTTTTTTTTGCTCCTCTTTCGGTAACCAATCGACTTCGTTTTTTTCAAAAACCTGTTCTTTTAACGGGTCGAGCTGAGACTGCATCTCTCGTTCAAACCATACATAATACTTCCCAACCAATTTATCTCCTTTCAACCCCGAGCTTTCGGGCGTTTCGC
>CAZPEQ010000431.1:0-2521 GCA_964585605.1 uncultured Weeksellaceae bacterium
AGCAAGCAAGAAGAGCTACAAGAAGCGAGAAACCGATTTTAGTGATGTAACGAATCATTCGTTTAGGGTGAAAGATGTATGATTGTAAGGCAAGGACTTGTTTAGCCGTGAAACTGGGTTCATACATCTTGCAATATACTTAATTTTCACACCTAATGCCATCCTATGTTTAGGTTTGGTCTTTGGAAAGCCAATCTCTCAAGTAGTCGTAAGGAAGGGTTAGCGAACCCTCTTTTACAATTGTTGCTCGTTCGAGCATGCCATTGGAATCAGCCTTCATCATATAAGACGCTACATGATCTATGAATTGTTGCCCGAAGGCTAAGGAAGAATCTCGAGGCAATTCGCACGGTAGGTTATCAATAGACATCACTCCTAAAGACCCGTTCTGATTGAAAGCGACCTCAGTTCCAGTTGTTCTGTCAAATCCGAAGAATGGATCCTTAATTGTTGTTGGTCTAAGGGTGCTGGCGATTGGTTTGGTGATATCACAGCTTATGTCAGCAATGATTTTAAGCTGATTTAGTCTTTCGAGGTCACTTTTAGTCAACAACATTGGGCCTTTAGGGTTCCAATAATGACAAGCTATGTAGATGGCTGCCGTGGTTAATTTTTTTGGCAGGAGGCAGCGGTAAGTGCTGGGGTCGGCGTAAAACTCATTTTCCTTGAAGCCTTCATGTACGGTACTGGAATACATTTCCTCAGTAGTCAACGCGTGGAAACAGGGAAGGGTATTCGAACCTTTTTCAATCACCTCCATCGGAACCTCTTCAAATCCAGCTCCTCGGAGCACCTCCATGGCTCCTCCTGCGACCCGGCCGGTCCCACTAAGCACGATACGCAAATCCGCGGGGAAGGCGATGCCTTGGAGCTGCGACTCCATTTCTATTTGATCGTGGCATTGGTGGGCTGGTTTTAGCGTAATGTCTAATTCCTGTTTGCAAAAGGCGCGTAACCCATTATACGCTCCTACAATGCCTGCAAAACGACCAAAGGCGATAACCCGATGGCCGGTTTCATTTTCAAGCAGTTCGTGATCCAACAGTGTGATGCCTTTGTCAACAATGGCTTGTAGTAGCGCTTTGTTATATGGTTGTTTTTTGGTGGTGTGTGAGAAGAACAAATAGGCTTTGTTAGGAAGGAGGTCTTTGATGGGAACTTCCTTGACCCCTATGATCAACTCTCTATCTGATAGATCCTCGGCAAGACGAATGCCCTGCTCAGCGTACTCTTCATCCTTAAAGGCTCGGATAGGGCTAGGTTGAACGACCAGGTCAAGATCAGGGTACATGTCCAATAAGGTTCGGCAATGAGTAGGAGAGAGCGTGACCCGCTTATCTGGCGGGACCTTTCCTTCTCTGATGATCCCGATTTTTGTGTAGTTGCGCATAGGCAGCAAAAGTAACTTTTCGATCTTCAGAATAAGGAATGCGTTTGTTGAAGAATAGCTTCCTAGCTTTGCGCCTGTTCTTTGAGAGAACGGGGCCGACTTGGATTTGACAGCGGCATCGTGGTGATCGTAAGCATGTCGAGCGTTAGGACGCGGCTCGTTGAACAGTATCCTAAGCCGTAATTGGCGAAAACAACTACGCTCTCGCAGCTTAATAGTCCAAGACTATAAAGCTTAATCGGTGTGAATAACAGTAGCATTGACGAGTATCCCTCTTAAGAAGCCCCCGGTCTTCTCTTTTTAGGAATAGGGATATCAGTTTGAAGACCTGGCTTGTGCTGTGGTGCGGTGTACAAGTGAGATTAAGTACCTAAGCTTTTACTAGGCTGCCTTACGCCGGGTAATTGCCTACAATTAAGTAGGGTCTAAGCATGTAGAAAGCAATTGTTGCGGTCGTTTGGACGAGGGTTCGATCCCCTCCGGCTCCACAGAGGCGGCAAGCCCTGCGCAGAAGGCGCGGGGCTTTGTGCGTACGCACATGGGGTCGAGGTTTATCCCGCCACCTGGCTGCGGGAATCCCCTCCGGCTCCACAGAGACGGTAAGCGCGGGGCTTTGTGCGCAAGCACGAGGGGCGGTTTGTTTTCTGCGCAGCTGCGAGAATGCCTTCGGATTCGGTGGTGGTAAGAAAACGCCTCGTCGTTTCTATATCAAAGAAGTGTTTTCTCCAAGCTACCGTGGCAATTCGAATTTGACGAGCAACGTATCTGTATTTGGTATACAGCGGCTATGGTATACACGCCAGATGGTTTTCGCCATGTCCGGAATGGCGCGTAGTACAGCCTTATCAAAAGTTTCATTCAAACCGTCCAATATTTTCTTGTTTGCGATAGAACAGGTCGAATCAATTTCTACGCAAAGTGTCACGGTGCCTTCTATGCCTTCATCGATTGCAGAAGAAGGGTATTGAACATGGGACAATGCCATACGCCAGACGGAGTCGGCAACGATGCGATGTTGGAATTGACCCTGAATTGCGGAGGAAGTAACCAGTAACAAAGCGATTAACGAAAGTCGAATCAAAACCCAGTGCTAATGCTTACTTGAACAATAGGTCTATTGTTTGGGAAAAA
>CAZPEQ010000432.1:0-2516 GCA_964585605.1 uncultured Weeksellaceae bacterium
CAGGTTATCGTGCAGTGGGAAACAGTTCTTTGTATCAAGCTTTACTAAGGAGTAATCGTGTTGGGCAAAAACAATCTCAAAATGGCTGAATTCATAGGAACACTCATTTGGCAGCCAGATGTATTGTGGTTTATAGGATCGAATTAGTTCAGCCAGCGCTTGCTTATCCATTTTTGAATCCAGCATCGCAGGAACTATTCTGTTTGCCACGAAAGAGAGGTATCCCATCACCGCACCTGCTGTATTCTTGGTCAGGCAGAATACCAGGCATCGATGTTCGATCACACGAGAAAAGGCAACTGCGCAGTCCTCGATTCCGCCGTAAGTGATCTCTTGTCCATCATCGGTAATGATGGCCATACTGCTTGGATCATGTCTTACGTTGAACGGTAGCATAATTCAGAGGATGGTCATTTTAAAGACTCATATTTTCGCTGGATGTTGTGGGCCAACTGCTCGGGCAGCAATTCGTTTTGCTCAAGCATGAATCGGTAGCTGCCTGCATCTTTGAACTTGTCTTCAATACCAAGGCGTAGGAGCACGGCATTGTGCCTGATCGAACTCATATGTTCGGCAATCGCTCCGCCAAGACCTCCGACAGTGCCGTGCTCTTCAACCGACACGATCAACTTGGAGGAGTTCAATTCGCGGTTAATGACTGCTGTATCCAATGGACTGATAGTGTGCATGTCAATAAGCGTGACTGAAATACCATGATTTTCCAGTATTTCAGAAGCTTTGAGCGCATTATATACCATTGTGCCTGTGGCTACTATTGCAACATCAGTTCCTTGCTTAAGTGTAATGGCTTTTCCTATTTCGAAATCATAATCCTCATTGTAGACAACCGGATTATTCATTACTCCGGTTAGCCGTAAATAAACGGGGCCATCTGTATTAACAGTAGCTTCAAGTGCCTTAACGAGTTCAGTGCAATCGGCAGGTGATAGTATGGTGATGCCAGGTATTGTTCTCGCAATAGATACATCTTCGGTGCCGTAGTGCGTAGGGCCGAACATGCCTGTTGAAAAGCCAGCACCAACTCCTACCAGCTTGACATTTCTTCCCATGTAACCTAGAAAATGTCTAACGGTTTCGCATGCTCTCAAAACTGAAAAATTAGCAAACGAAACAACGAATGGAACAAAACTACCGCTCGCGAATCCAGCAGCCATGCCGACCATATTCTGTTCAGCGATACCCACGTTGACCAGTCTATCAGGAAAGGACTTTCTGAAACGTTCCAGACCGGCGGTTTTAGTCATGTCGCCAGTTAAGACGACAATCTTGTCATTGCCTTTGGCCAATTCAGCCAAAGCGCTTCCGAAAGTTCCACTTGGCCCCAACAGAGACCACATACGAGCATTTTTGTGATTGATCATCTCCATGGCTGCTAGCTCCTTTCAGTAATTTCCTCCAGACCTACATCATACATTTCTTGGGTAAGTCGCTTGTGATGCCATTCGTTGTTATTCTCCATAAAAGAAATCCCTTTCCCCTTTATCGTACGGGCAATGATCACGCGGGGGTGATTCTTCTTTCGAGGTGCGCTAAAGGCTTGGTACAGTTGAGAAACATCATGACCATCTTCTACCGTAATCACCTCCCATCCATATCCTGTCCAGATGTCAGCAAGTTGAATATCCAGTACATCGCAGGTACTTCCATCCGACTGCATGGAATTTAGATCTACTATTGCCGTAAGGTTTCCTAATTTGAAATGTTGTGCGGACATAGCCGCTTCCCATACCGCTCCTTCATTACATTCTCCATCTCCGAGCAACACGAAGATTTTACCTCGGTTTCCTGATTTGATGGATGCTAATGCCAACCCTACGGCATATGACAACCCGAAGCCTAAAGTGCCATTCGCATACTCCAGGCCTAAGTCCAGATTGAGTTTGCTTGTACTTCCTAATGAACCTCCGTTTTGGTTGAAGGTGAAAAGCTGGTCCTCCGTGATTAATTGAGCCACCTCTAACGCGGCGTATAGAGCCATTGTTCCATGGCCTTTGCTAAGGATGAACCGATCTCTGTCCTTTGCTTGTTCCGTGCTCAATTTCAGGTTCATTATCCCACAATAAGCGGTAGCTAGAATTTCAATGATTGACAGCGCACTTCCTACGTGTGTGCCTTTCGATTTGTCTAATGAAGCCAGCTTAAGCGTATTGATGCGCATCTTGTTCGCCGCTGCTTGACACCTTTTTATTACTTCGTCTTTTTCAATTTCAGTCATTTGCAATTACAAATTTCCATGCTATGGAACGGTAGCCATTTCTTCTCAATGTACGTAGAATCAGCTACGATACGGATCTCAAGAAGCGAGACTCAACTCGGAACAAGCACCTTAGGCTTTTTGCCAGTGGCCTTCCCATACCAGCACGTTGGGTTTCTATATCAAAATTCAACTCCGTACTTGGCTAAAATTTCGCGCCCCTTTTCATATGAACTGAAGTCAATAATGTCGTCCATTTCCATCACGATGTCAAAACACTCCTCCACTGAGCTTATTAATC
>CAZPEQ010000433.1:0-2501 GCA_964585605.1 uncultured Weeksellaceae bacterium
GAGCTCTTGTGAGATGGCCTCTATATAACTGGCGACATGCAGAGGTCGTATGTCCGACAACTGCTCCAACCCATTCTGCTTGCACCAGACACCGAACCGGTCCCAGGCTCGCAGGTAAGCTTGCCGAGTATTGGCATTTCGGATCATGCCAGCAAAGAAGCTCAGGAACTCTTCCGCGCCTTTGGTACCGGTGCCAATAATGACGGCCGGGATTCGGTGGCCTTCGAGTTCAAGCGTCGTAAGATCGGTTTGTCGTGTGATTAGTGATGAGATGGAGGCCCCCTACTAATACCCCATAAAAGTAGTTATGGGATATTGATAGCAGAAGCAGGGGAGTTGTACAAGGACTTATTGATTAACTACGAAATTTCGCGGAGAGGCAGATCAAATGCCTTTTATATTTTCTAACATTTGAACGGCCATTGCCGGTGGAATACGGCGGTGAATGTCTTCAAGCTCCTTCCGATGACAATTTCTTAGTTTCTTATTGCTTCCGCAAGGACAAGGCCAATGCCCTTTAGGCCAGTCTTGAGAGAGCAGTTTAAGGATTTGCTTAAGTGCCCGTTGGTTGGAGGGCAATTCCGGAAAACCTATGGTTTCCACGTAGGCCTCTACGAGACCCGGATATCCATGAGCTCGTTCACCAAACGGCCACTTACCAAAAAGCTCAAAGTGATGCTGACCTAGAAAATAATCGTGTAATGGGCCACTGAAGTAGCTAGAGAAGCTGGCATCTTCAGTTGTAAGTAACCAGTGATCCCAAACTAGGATGCAGCAATCACCCCGCCCGTTGATATGTCTCTCATCAATTCGAGGTATTTTTCCGCCGGTTTCAAAAACTATAGGTTGTTTTCGGGGATATGTCCTGGGAACGAAAATCTCTAACTCATATTCTGTAAGGGGTCCCCTGGGATCAATTTGCGACACACTTTCATGAAGTAGAAACCGACCTTTTACCGTGACTTCACTTTTCTTGTTCTCCACTACCAAAAAAGGCTGGTGAAATGAAATCGTTTTCTTAACTGAAGAAAGGAGTTCATCAAAGCTAATCTTTTCTACAGCAGCCACGGCTTTGTTGGAGTTCCGGTTTCTTTAGCCAAACGAACTGCATTTCTTGTTCGATCAGCTCGAACTTTATCGGACAACGATGCAACAGAGGTGATCCCACCCAATGTCGATAAAGTGGCATCAACAACTTTAGGTCCTAAGCGATTTCTTATACTCTCAGGCATCTCGCCAAAACTGTTGCCATAAAGGTAAAGTGAAAAATCTTTTCGTGCTTCAGAAAGCCATTTTTCAAAGGCCTGGCGTTTTCTGTCTTCATCTTTCCATTTATCAGCGAAATTCTCCGTCTCATTGACAGGATTCACCACCCAGCTTTCCCCAGACCTCAGTTCAATATGTTGATCCATATTGGTAAGGATATTACGAAGGGCGTCAGAAAGAGAAGATTCATTACTGTAGGAGCGAGCAGCCAGTGTCGTGATAATTATGGATATTGGTTTTTCGTCAGCGTTGAATTCTGGATCATTTTCAAACATGTTATCTCGGTGGCGCTTGAGAAGCTGAATAGACCTTTGAAGTGTCGTTTTTACTCGGTGGTTTGGGATGTCATCTACACTGGCGCGAATTCCCTCATTGCTTATAAAATCTTCTTTTTTTCGGTTTAACTCTTCCAACATTTGTGCGTGAAACCAACGCGCATAGCCCTTTGGATTACTTTGATTCCAATCATCACTTAAAATGGTGTAATTCGGCAATTCTTTGTCCGTAATTGCTAAGGCGCTTTGAGCTACTGAGTGTTCTATTGAAAACCCTGCGCCTACAAGGCGGTTGGTGAAAGAATCCGAGTCCGGTATTGACGGCAAGACGTCCATATGAAAGCGAGCACTTTCTGAATACTGCAGGGTCCAACATCTTCGACCATCTTCAGGCCGATTGTTCATGTTATTCGCGTGTGCATATTTCTTTACTTCCTCTCCTACTAGTTCCTTCAGCGAACGTTGAGTCAGTGTCTGTTTAGAACCTTGCACCATGCAGACTAAATCAATGTCATATTCATCTTTATCTGTGGGAGGCTTTATAACAGTGCCAAGAGCAAAGGAACCTTGAGGATAAATCTCCGGGTTTCTATCCGCCAGAATAGATTCTTCGCGATCAAGCCATGAACCGAGCGATTCATATCTTCGCTTTGCTGTTTCAAAGAGACTTGGCGTTATGTCAATGCCCTTCGCTATGTCTTCTAGTACGTCATCGTGTGATTTCAATGGTTTTCTATGCTTGGTCATCGGACACCTTGTATACTGGCTGAAAAAGTTCAGCAGTTGATTCGAAAAATACTTTCTCAAGTATCGGTTTTTGAATTCTTGCCTCTGCGTACGCACGATCCTTAAGGTCGGCAATTCGACTTGTATTATCCAGAGAATAGAATCCTTCTTGCACCGGCTGAGAAACTCTAAACACAGCCTCCCTTTCGTGTGGATCGCCGGTGAGAATATGTG
>CAZPEQ010000434.1:0-2496 GCA_964585605.1 uncultured Weeksellaceae bacterium
GTCTGAGATTTACTCATCGTTCTCGTATTCACGTTCAATCTGGGAGATTGAAAGAACTTTTTCCATTCCCGGTTTCCATTGAGGCTTGAACGCGTGAGTTTGGGCTAATACAATCAGGTTGGCTCCTAAAAGGAATGTCAGAATTATTAATCTCATGTTTTGGATTTTCTGATTAGTCGTACTAGTGACAAAAGTAGTGAATGCCTTAATAGACGAGATGAATAGCGTTACGTAATAGCACCGACAAGAAGAAAGCCCCACATACATGTGAGGCTTTCCTGGGCGCAACGTATTGCGGTCAATATGCGAAATTGTATGTTTTTCCGTTCATCCTTACGATAACGTTCTTATCGAAATTCAAGTATTGATTCATGTTCGCGGAGTTGGAATTCGCAATGTTAAAATAGCCGTCACTATAGGGGACGACCGTTTCTGCGTTCGTTGCTTCTTCTTCAGAAATACTCGCATCCACCCAGTTGCCATTGCGCAAGAAGAAGGTCTTCTCACCGATCTTGCGCACGTTACTGCTGATATCCCCATCCACAAACGAAGAATCGGCCATCCAACCAGAATTACTGAACCCGGCTCCCGAAGCCATTTTCATTTCCTGCTTCTTCGCACGTAAGTCGTTGGCAACTGCTCCTTGAAAAACAGTAAGCTCTTCCAGATCGTCTTCTGCTTGCCTGAAGTTGTCGGAGACCAGATCGATGCCTTGATCCTCACGTGCTAAGAAGGCGGTGAAAGGGGTGAGGATGCCATAGGATTTACTGAGTTTTACTAATTCTTCTACACGCTCTGGGCTCTTACCATGTAGGTCTATCTGATCCACCAAGTACCCCACGCGCCTTGTTGCCCATAATTGTGCCAAGTAAGCATGATCAGCGCCGTCCTGAACATCGGCAAAATCACCGTCAATGTGAACTGCTTGTTCGACCCCTGCGATCTTGCCGTTGATCGTGATCTTAGCTTTGCCCGCTTTTGTGTAACGTCCTACCCACAGCAATTGACCGCCTTGGAAGAGGTCTGGCAATTGTTCAGGGTAGGTATCCATAATGTCTGTATGACTTATTTCTACTTGAATATCGTTCATGACCGGACTGCTGATATTGCTGTAAAGTGCGGCCACTTTCGTTTCCACATCGTCAAACGGTTTTAGGAATTCGCTGGTGCCACCGTTGTCCGCGCTCAAACGGTCAAGTAGCCTTGCGTTCACATCGTTGCCCACGCCGAATGAAAAGATACGGGCATTCACGTGGTTGGCGGCTTTGGCATTGCGTGCGATTTCCGTTTCGTTGGTTATGCCTGTTGAAGCCATGCCATCCGTAAGGAAGATGACGTAATTCGGCCGGTCATCGTCACGCAGCTGGCCCATGGCAGCTACCAAGGCTTGGTTGATGTTAGTGCCTCCTCCTGCGGCAACACGGTGTACGAAGGTCATGGCGTCGTTGTAGGTGTCTTTGTTGTACCGCTGCATTTCAGGCCGGAAGGTTTGCACCCGGTCATCATAGACAACCAAGTTGAAACGGTCGTCATCGTTCAGGTTGCCGAGAACGAATTCCAAGGCTTCCTTGGCGCCAGTCAGTTTCTTGCCGGACATAGAGCCGGAACGGTCTAGAACGAAAACGATATCCTTCGCGCTTGTTCGCGCAACGTCCGCGGCTACTTCTGGGCTGGCCATTAACATGAAATAGCCGTTCTCTTCGGCTTCTGGTTTGTAGCTCAATAAGGTTGCGCCAACTGCACCAGAACTCAGACTGAAAGAAAGCTGAATATCGCGATCTGGTAGCAAACCACTTTGCTCAAAACCGACTTGCGCACGCTGATCGGTCTTCCTATCAATATTCATAGTGTAACTGGGGCTGAAGACATTCTTGATCTCGTCAGACGTTTGTATCTGTGCGTTGAACCGTACACGACGTAACGCCTTTCGCGAGAATTTCTGTGTACCTAACGGATAGGCGAAACTGATCAGGTCCAGTTTGCGCTCCAGTACCTGAGAGTAGCGGATCGTAATATCCCGCTCTTCGCCAATGGCCATGGGGAACACGCTAGTCTTGAACAGGCCGTAACCCACGTATTCCATTAAGGCAGGATCTCGTTTTTGGCGCACAATGCCTTCGTAGATCGTTCGCGCTTTTTCCTTTTCCATTAACTCACCAGGCACTTCTTGCTGGTCGATCATCATAACGAAATTGGAAACCGTTCCACCATTTGGTAAAGGGAAAAAGATCTCGACTTCCAGTGCGGTGTTATTCGGGTTGTGGATACGCTGCGTTACCGTTACCTCGGCTATCTGATCGGTAATCGTGGCGTCCACGTCAATGCTTACGACGTCATAGGCATTGCCCATACGTACGATGGGGGAGGAGCCGTCGATGTTGACGCGTTGGTCAAATTCAGCGCTGGTCACGGCCATTTGCGCGGTGAGTGTGGATAGTGCACATGAACAAAGGAGTACGAGGAAGGATTGAAGCAAATGTCTCATTTTACGTGTGT
>CAZPEQ010000435.1:0-2495 GCA_964585605.1 uncultured Weeksellaceae bacterium
AACTGGCCTTTGCCGCCATCTATCACGATCAGTTGTGGGAAGGGTTCGCCTTCTTTTTGCAAACGTGAATACCGCCTTCGAACGGCCTCTTCCATACTGGCAAAATCATCAGGCCCTTGCACGCTTTTAATGTTGAAGTGCCGGTAATCTTTCTTGGCTGGTTTAGCGTTTCGGAAAACCACACAGGCGCTTACGGGATCGCTGCCTTGCGTATTGCTGTTATCAAAACACTCGATATGAACGGGTAGCTCTTTTAAGCGCAGGTCTTCTTGCAGTTGTTTCATAACGCGCTTACTATGACCCTCTGGATCCACAAGGCGTTCTTGCTTGTGCTTATCCAACATGAAGAATTTGGCGTTGCGTTCGCTTAATTCCAACAGCGCTTTTTTATCCCCACGCTGGGGAACGGTGAATTTCAAACCGGGAACTTCCACCCCAGGGTCAAAAGGAACGATCGCTTCAACGGTATTGCTGTGGTACCGCTGGCGCAGTTCAACGATAGCCATTTGCAAGACCTGCTCTTGACTTTCATCCATGCGGTGCTTCATTTCCACGGTTACGCCGTGCACGACTGCACCGTCCATGACGCGCATGTAATTCACAAAGCTGCTGCGGGTGTCGTTGACAATGCCAAAGAGATCTACGTCTCCGATGTTGGGGTTAACAACAATGCTCTTGGCGCGGTACTTTTCAAGACGTTGTAATTTTTTCTTCAACTCTTCGGCTTCTTCGAATTCCAGCTTGTTGGCATGTTCGGCCATGCCCTCGTTCAAGAGTTGGATCACACCGCGGACACGTCCCTTAACGATCTGCCGCACCAATTTCATGTTGGCGTTGTAATCTTCTTCCGTTTGCAAACCTTCGCAAGGTGCTTTGCAATTGCCAATGTGAAACTCCAAGCACTTCTTGTACTTGCCTGCTGCAATGTTCTTTTCACTGAGGTCGTAATTGCACGTGCGGGGCTGGTAGAGTTTGTGCACCAACTCCACCACGGTGCGCATGGTCATCGCAGAAGCATAGGGCCCGAAATATTCAGACCCGTCCTTGATTGGATTGCGCATGCCGTGGATGCGTGGAAAACGCTCTTTACGAATTCGGATGAAGGGGAAACTCTTATCATCGCGCAAGAGGATGTTGTACCGCGGTTGGTGTTCCTTGATCAGTGAGTTCTCTAACAGTAAGGCTTCGAATTCAGTAGGCACTTGAATGGTATGCAGGTCAACGATTTTCTTGACCAACAAACGGGTCTTGCGATCGGCATGGTTCTTTACAAAGTAACTCCCAACGCGGTTGCGCAGATCCTTTGCTTTGCCGATGTATATGATTGTGCCGTTCTCGTCGAAGAACTGGTAAACACCAGTACGGTGAGGTAAGGCTTTGACCTTGTCGCGCACGTCCATGAGCGTACGAAGTTACCGATCAGTCCAATTGATGGGCAAGGGTCACCGTGTTTTGGAAAGTATCCGTATTCCCATTGAGACCGAAGGCTTCGAACACGATGACATAGGCACCTATACGCGCCTTGTCTCTGTTGTCGGCAATGCCGTCCCAGGTCACTGCACCAGAGGCCCCGAGCAGTTCATTGTCGAGCAAGGTGCGGATCACACGACCGGCCAGATCGAACACCCGCACGGTACCTACCGTTCCTGGATCATCAAAGCGATAAGCCACGGTCAATACATCCTGGTGTCCGTCATTATCAGGCGAGAAAATGGCGGGTTCAATGGTCACTTCTCCTGCACTGGTAACAGCGGAGAATTGCGAATTCTCGTATCCTGGTGTTCCACCGTCTACGGTTTCTGCAGCACTGTGCCAGTTGGAATCATCAGATGCGGGTCGATTGGGATCGATGCGTTCTAAACTCACGCCTTCCACGTCAACAAGCAATTCAAAATGCAGGTCGTCATCGTACCGGAACAGGTCTAAAGTGGTATTCGATTGATCTAGCAGAACCACGGTTCCTTCACCATTATTGTAAGCGGGGAGGTCTGTCAGCAAGAATGCCGAAACTTCCGCGTCTGGGTATTCCGTAGCCACAGACTGGAAGTCTTCAGTTAAAAGCACGAAAGCGCCCGGTAAGAGTACTAAACCGCTGTTGGTGACCTGCATGATGTTGTCGATCAGGCCATCTACTTCATTGGCTAAGAACAAGCGGCTCAGGTCAATGATCTTATTGCTGTTATTGAACAGTTCTACGTAATCACTTCCATCAGGTACAGGGTCGTAAAGGATCTCATTGATCACCACGTCACCGACAAGCGGCACCTCTGGCAAACCGAATTGCATGGTGTTATTGCTGCTGATCATATTGCCCGCGCAGTCGGTAATGCCGCTAACGGTTAATGTGTAAATGGTAGACGCTAGTAGAGCGGTGCTGAAGGTTACATCAACACCGGAAGTGCCATTGGCAGCTACTCCTACAACGGATAAATTAGGCGTTGTGTTGATGGTGGCTAAACCGATCGTACTCTGATCGAGCGCTTCATCGAATAGCA
>CAZPEQ010000436.1:0-2491 GCA_964585605.1 uncultured Weeksellaceae bacterium
GCAGAATGCTCGAACTGCGACACCACGTTCAAGAAAAAAGAAGCGGACAAATTCGTGAACAATGGGTGGGAATACAGCAAACCCTTTGATAAAGCCAAACGTCCATTATGGCATAGCCTTGGAAGCTTGCTGGTTCTAGGACTTATCGTGTTAAGCACCGTCGGAGGGGCTCTTGGTTATGCCGTTTTCGGAGATGACATTGACGCCCATAAAAATGACCCGCGTTATGTGCAGCTACAGGCGGACTTGGATATTCTCAATGATTCGCCTTACAACCCAACCGATACACTCGGGGCATTGATCAAATCATGCATTGATAGCCACCTTGAGCTTCCTATCAACAAAGACCGCATTCGCTATCTAACCAAGCGAACAGGTGGAAGGGTCTTGGTATTGATGTCGGTTAGGGATATGAAACCGATCGACAGAAGTGAGCGCCGGTGGGTGGTTGACCGATTGGCTTATTGCTTAGAAAAAAGACAGGTCTCCGGTATGGACAGTCTATACGTTGGTGTACAAGGCAAATGGAATATGCTCTTGACCAAGTCGCCCTCAGAAAGCGAACTGGGCGGAACATTTGCGAGCGACGACCCGCTCCTACCCTTTTACAACGACCTGCTAGCCAGGCCAGCAGCCGATTCCACGGCAGTAATGAATAACTGACCCTCCGGGTGTTCAAGCGATTCAACGGTTCGCAAACCCAGGTAAGTGATGCCAATTTCTTTCCGAAAACAGGAGCAACCATCCGTTCATTTGGCCGTCATATTACTATGAGACAGGGATGTTGACCATCTAGATCCAACGCTTGCGCCTCTTTCATACTTAGGTATTGTAACAAAAGTCCGCTGGAACAAAAGTTCTTGCGTCTTGCATTTCAGTATGAGCTTATGGATTTGAGCAAAGGGTTTCTTATAGGCATTTTTTGGGCAATCTCGTGCATACTGCAAGGCCAGGAGTTCAGGAGGCTTCTTCCTACGAACAACACCCTCAAAACCATTCCCTTCGATTCCAGTCGTCAGGTAATGTCCGCTAACCAATCCGCGGAACCGCTCACCCTAGCAGACATCAGCACACCCTTATCCGGCTTTCGCAAAAACGCAGACAACCTGCATGACGCGAACTACTTCGTTGCGCCAAGTGCACGGCCATACATTACGGGTTTTGGCCTCTTTCGCAACCAGCAACTGGTCGTTAACAGCTTAGGGTATGGCATATCCAAAAACTTATCCGTAGCGGGTGGATTCGAATTCAGTTCCCTATTCCGAGATAATCCGATTTGGTTCGCAAGCGTCAAGCTGTCGTTCGAATTGATCGAAGACCTATACTTAGCAGGTGGTTATGCAATGATCGCCTCCACCGAGCGCACCGAAGTGGCTCAAGCCTTTGCCGCTTTAACAACAGGCAACCAAGAACGAAACATAACCATTGGCGTGACCCTTGGGCAATTCCAAGAAGTGGCTAATACACGAGCTACCTTCAACCTGAGTGGGTTCTACCAATTATCCTATATAATCGGCTTAATGAGCGAAAATCATTTCGTTCCTGCACCCCTGAACAATTCATTCTATATCGGTTTTCAAGGTATTCGTGTGGTTTCAGGTGATTCCGCAATCGACCTAGGAGCATCCATTACGACAGCGGACATTGACATTGGAACACCCGTACTTCCCTTCCTTGGTTATTCTCTCCTGTTCTGATATTCGCAGATCACTTCAACTTCTTTTGATCTCTCCTACTTATTTTCACCGCAGATAAGATTCCATTTAACCTATGTTCCGTTGCACGTTTTTCCTTCCCTTCCTTATTGCCTTCATCCTTACCGGGTGCGAATCAAAACTAGAGCCGGTTAATGCCAAACGCATGATCAATAATGTGACCATTGAGAAAGCAGAACTCTGTGACAACGAACTCGCACTCATATCCTCAACGGCGAACAACTGGAAAGTTGATGTAGACACCATCCAGAATATCGCTCATTTTAAGGCACTGCAAAAACAAGCCGTATCGGCCTACTTCATATCCGAAGAAGGGCTTGCCAATACTGACGACCGACACCCAAAGCTGTTTCCTTACATCACCGTCAATGATGTTGACGTGAGTATGATGCGGTTTCTTATGCCCGTGCGAGGAGGTTACCGCATGGCGCCGGAAGACCTGAAATGGATCAAGTATTCATCAGAAGAGAAGTACGAGAATTCACGCTGCGAGAAAAGAGTCTTTGAATTTTACAACGCTTTTGTCCCCAAAGAGTCAACTGCTGAGGACGATCCTCTCGCCTTAGCGGGACCTGTCGTTAACATCACAGTTGCCGATAATGATTTTGCTAAGACAGCTCTGGTTTTGGAAGACATTGCAGAGGGGTACATCGTGGCCATGAGTGCAGAATCCATTGCCCGGTTCAATAAGGAACTGTGCGATCTGGACCAACAGCAATTAGGCAAATTGCAAAAAGAGAAGCCCTTTCAAGTGCGCCTGTTCAAAGAGAAGAACA
>CAZPEQ010000437.1:0-2482 GCA_964585605.1 uncultured Weeksellaceae bacterium
GGAATGCTTGAGTGAAGCGCTGCAGGTGAAGACCTCCTTCTAACAGCCTCTGCCGGTTCAGGCGAATTTGATCTTTTCGTGATCACCTCGATCGTCTTTTTATGTTCATTTGTACTCAATACAATGCGACTAGTAGCAGTTATACTCGGTTACCTATTGCTCTCGGCCTTCGGCACGGGAGGAGAAATGGATGGCTCCGTGCGCATTTACGTGAAAGGAGAGAAGAAAATCAACGGAACGGTTTGGTTCTCACTTTGCACCAACGAGCAGGAGTTCAAGTCAGATCGTGGAGGTCAGGTACTGAGCATGGAATTCAAGGATGGGGTTGGAACGACATCTGTAAATGGACTGAAGCCGGGTTCCTATGCGATCAAGTTGTTCGTGGATCGCAATGAGAATTACTATCTGGATCAAGGCGCATTAGGTATTCCAACAGAGCCTTGGGGGTTTTCTAACGATGCGATCGGGTTTTTCGGCCTCCCTTCTTTTGAGAGTGCAAGTTTCACCGTAGTGCCCCAGCGGCGGAAAACAGTATTGGTAAATCTCCGGGGCGAATAGGCTTTTTGTTCGAAAAAGGCGTTTCTTTTGCGGGACTTACATCGCATGAAACCACTCGCCATACTCTTATTGACCTGTCTTTCTCCTTTTTACGAGGAGCCAAACTGCGATGGTATGGGCGATCTTTCTATTGCGGTCAAGGGGTCTGAAAATCAGGAGGGTATGGTGTATCTGAGTGTGTATAGTGCAAACGATGATTTCTCAGACGATCATGCTGGTGATCTGCACCAATTTCCAATGAAGGGCGGTGCGGCTGCATTCAAATTTGGGCTCCTAAAAGCAAATGATTACGCTTTCAAATTGTTTGTTGACCTCAATGGGAACGGTAGTATGGACACCAACGTAATAGGCATTCCCAAGGAACCCTATGCCTTTTCCAATAATGCCATGGGCTTGTTTGGCCCGCCTGATTTCGAGAAAGCTAGCTTCCGCATCGAGCAATGTGAAATGAGCGTTCAACAGGTCTCTCTCCGTGGCGAATGAACCCTCTATCCCGTTTAAACTGCTTAGGATATAAATTCGCGACGCATACGAATCTTAGTATTTTCCCGTTGCACACAAAGATGAAACGAATCCTTTCGTTCTTACTACTGACCGCACCGGTCGCGTTCACGCATGCGCAGATAGGGGGGACATCAGTAAATAGCGTCCTTGATATACCGGCCTCTGCGCGAGTAGCTGCCTTAGGAGGGAATCAGATCGCGGTAGTGGATAATGACTTGAATTTGGCCATCTATAATCCGGCCCTGCTGAACCCGCTCATGCGTGATCAAGTCACCTTGAGTTACCTCAATTGGTTCTCTGATATCAACTTAGGCAATGTGAGCTATGGCAAGCATTTAGATAGTTTGAATACAACAATAGCTGGGGCTGTGCAGTTCGTGGACTATGGCTCCTTCGTGCGAACGGATCCAGTTGGTACTGAGATCGGGACGTTCAAAGTAGGGGAGTATGCCTTCTCGCTTAGTGCTGCACAACAGATTGACAGTTTGTTCAGCTTGGGGGCAACCATAAAGTATATCTACAGTTCGTTTGACAGCTTCACCTCCTCTGCCGTTGCCTTGGATGCAGGAGGCGTTTACCAACACCCCAACAAACTGCTTACGATTGCGGCCCTTTTTCGGAACATCGGGTATCAATTCGATTCGTTTAATTCTACGCGGGAAGACCTTCCTTTTCAAGCCCAGTTGGGCCTTACCTACAAATTCAAGTATGCGCCATTTCGTTTAGGCCTGATATTCGAAAACCTGCAGAAGTGGGATCTAACCTTTGAGGATCCAAATCAAACCGTGCAGATCGATCCGAATACGGGCCAAGCGATTGCAGAAACCTTCAGCTTTACGGATAAGTTGCTGCGCCATATCATCATCAACAACGAGATTCTTTTTGGGAAGAACTTCATGGTGCGGATTGGGTACAATTTCAGGCGTAGAGCTGAATTGGCTTTCGATACGAAGCCTGCAGCGGTTGGCCTGAGCTATGGCTTGGGTATGCGCCTAAGCAAATTTCACCTGAGCTACGGCCGAGCTTCCTATCACCTAGGTGGCGTGTCGAATACATTTTCCGTGGCCTTACGCTTTTCTGATTTTAAGAAGCCAGTCAGCAACTAACTTCGCCGAAAGCGATTTCTCCGTGAAGTGTATTAACATAGCCATAGATGGGTTTTCCTCGTGTGGGAAAAGCACCCTGGCCAAGGAATTGGCGAAACGCCTCGGCTACACCTATATCGACAGTGGGGCCATGTACCGAGCCACGACCTTATTTGCGCTGAATAATGGGTATATCGTTCGAGGCGTTGTGGATGAACACGCTTTTGTTCAGGATCTTGATTTGATTGATATCTCCTTCCAGCATGACCCGGTGGAAGGAAAGTGCGAGACCTTATTGAATGGCAAGAACGTAGAATCGCGCATCCGTGGCATTG
>CAZPEQ010000438.1:0-2482 GCA_964585605.1 uncultured Weeksellaceae bacterium
GATTGATCTTTCCCGCAAACTGCAGTACGGCAGCTTTGTTGTTCTTGATCTGCTTGCTGATTCTGTTTGTGGCATCTGTGCCATGGAAACACATAGGGGGCTTGGTCGGAGTTGGTTTACTGGCAGTGGTCGTCTTGTTCTCATTCAATTCCATGCTGCCTGAGGATGCTCAATTCCTTGGAAGAGCCGGTACGTGGAAAGCGCGGATAGATCGTTGGACCAACGGTACAGATGAGGCGCTGGACGTCAATGAGAATTACCAGGTCGTTCACGCGAACATCGCCATTGCCTCTGGTGGGTTCATCCCGAACGGGCCCGGTAACGGAACCTCTCGCAACTTCCTGCCGCATCCCTATAGCGACATGATATTCGCATTTATCATTAACGAGTACGGATCTATCCTAGGAGGTTTAGGTTTGCTATTCCTTTATCTCATACTCTTTTTGCGGGCGTGTAATGTTGCGGCTAAGAGTGAACGCAAGTTCGGTATGCTCGTGACCATGGGTTTGAGTATGAGCTTGGTCATTCAAGCTTTGATCAATATGGCCGTGGCTGTCAGTCTGGTGCCTGTTACAGGGCAACCCTTGCCTTTGGTAAGTATGGGCGGTACGAGTATCTGGTTCACGTGCTTGGCCATTGGTATAATCTTAAGTGTAAGTAGAGCGTCAGAACTAGACGCTCCAAACACTTCAACACGTGTAGCTTTTGCTTAGGGTAATGATCAGTGGAGGCGGCACGGGCGGCCACATTTTTCCGGCCATTGCCATCGCGAATGCGATCAAGTTACGCGAACACTGTGCAGAGTTCCTCTTTGTCGGAGCAGAGGGAAAAATGGAAATGGAGAAGGTTCCTGCGGCAGGTTACAAAATAGAAGCTCTTCCCATTCGCGGTTTTCAACGACATAACATGTGGAAGAACATCTCACTTCCCATTCGCGTCGTAAGAAGCTTGCTGAAGGCTAGGAAACTGGTCAAAGAATTTAAGCCTGATGTGGCAGTGGGAGTCGGCGGTTATGCCAGCGGCCCATTGCTTTACATGGCCAGTAAGAAGGGTGTGCCTACTGTTATTCAGGAGCAGAACAGTTACCCGGGAATCACGAACAAGTTGTTGGCGAAGCGCGCTCAAAAAATCTGTGTGGCGTACGACGGTATGGACAAATTCTTCCCAGCCGAAAAGATCATTCGCACCGGCAATCCGGTTCGGAAACAGGTGGTTCAAATTGAAGGAAAGGGCGAACGCGCGTTACAACATTTTGGCCTGTCGGAAGGTGCTCCGGTGCTCTTCGTAACAGGAGGCAGTCTGGGTGCCAGAAGCATCAATCACGGCGTTCGGGCGGCACTACAAGCGTGGAAAGAGGCAGGCATTCAGGTCATCTGGCAAACGGGTAAACCCTTTCACCCACATGCGCAAAAGGCAGTGAAAGAAACAGCTGCGTCCAACGTGCATGTACATCAATTCATCGCCGAAATGGACTTGGCATATGCTGCTGCGGATCTAGTGCTGGCGCGGGCAGGGGCGATGAGCATCAGTGAATTGTGCTTGGTTAAGAAGCCGTCCATATTGGTTCCACTTCCTACTGCCGCTGAAGATCACCAGACAAAAAACGCCCGCGCATTGACCGATCGTAACGCGGCAATACTCATTAAGGATACAGAAGCGGCGGATCAGATCTCCAGCACGGTTTTGAACTTGTTGAATGACAAGGAACAACTCGATAAGATCGTCCAGCATATTGCGGGTATGGGCGTTTATGATTCAGATGAGGCCATTGCGGCCGAGGTAATGCGCTGTGCGAAACAATGAGCGATCCCCTACCAAATAACGTATACCTGATTGGCATTGGTGGCATTGGCATGAGTGGCCTAGCGCGGTACTACAATACGCAAGGATGCAACGTTGCAGGCTATGATCGAACAGCCACGCCCTTGACCGATAAGCTATCCGAGGAAGGTATTCACGTGCACTTCAAGGATGAAGTGGCCGCAATACCACAGGCGATTATAGATGATCCGAAGGTCTTGGTAATCAGAACTCCTGCTGTTCCGGAGAATAGTGTCGTTCTGAATTTTTGGAAAGACAAAGGGGTACCCGTTTTGAAACGGGCAGAAGTGCTTGGTCGTATTACGGATCGCTACACCACCTATGCGGTAGCGGGCACGCATGGCAAAACGACGGTCAGCTCCATGTTGGCGCATATCATGCACGCAGCGGGTTCTGGCATTAACGCTTTTCTTGGAGGCATTACGGCCAATTACAAGAGCAATGTGATCTTGGATGCTAAGGCCGAAAGTTGTGTGGTGGAGGCAGACGAGTTTGACCGAAGTTTTCTGCACCTAACACCAGAGCATGCCGTTATTACAAGTGTTGATGCGGATCATTTGGACATCTACGAAAGCTCAACCGGCATCATTGATGGGTACCGGGCATTCGCCGATCAGGTAAAAAGTACCCTCATCCTGAAAAAAGGTGTGGCCGAAAGACT
>CAZPEQ010000439.1:0-2466 GCA_964585605.1 uncultured Weeksellaceae bacterium
CATGGCCTAGCACGTCATACTTAAAGTCGAGGTCTACCTGCGAGTAATACAGTGAGGCTTCCCAAATATCGTTTTGCAGTATGTGCAGATCACCTAACTCTAATTTTACCTCAGCTCGTTCTTTTGCACTCATACCCGGCATGGTGAGCGCTTCTTCGAGTAAGGAACGAGCACCTTCCACATCATTCAGGTAATAGGCTTTCAACCGGGCTGCATTCTTGATCAGTTCCAAGGTTTCGGCTGTTTTACCTAATTCGATCAAGGTGCTTTGATACAAACCGTCCAATTCGGTCAAGGCCTCTTGTTCTTTTAGGCGCTCTTCTTTGAACTGGCGGTCGAGTACCTCTACCGCACCCATGCGCGCTTGTTTGAAGTAACGGCTATCGGTTCCTAAGCTTGCCACATAGTCGTACGACTTCTTGGCCACGCGGTAATTTCCTGCACCGGAAGCAATGCGCGCCAATTCAATTAATCGACGGCCCCCTTCTTTCTGACGCTTGTCTAATCCTTTGCTCTGGATCAGTGCGCTATTGAGGTCATTCTGCTGAATATGCAGCCAAATGAGCATTTCTTGAAAGATGATCTTATCCGGCTGGCGTTGTGTTCTTCTTAAGAGTTCATCGCGCAAGAAGTCAGATCGCTCGTCGTTCTTCTTGACATCGATGTATCGGTTGATGCTGTTCTGCACCGTTTGCAGGTAACCTTCATTCGTTTCAATGAGATTCAAGTAGGAAAGGACCATGGCCTCGGTGTCCCCCATCATGCCCAGTAGATTGGCTTTCTCGTAATGAAATGGGTAAGCGCCTTTGAGGAGTTTTTCACCGCGCTCATAGGTTTCTAGCGCATACTTGGGTTTGTTCGCACTGATGAATGCATTAGCCACTGCGCGTATCTTGCTCGGCTCCGGGCGTAAGTTCTTCAAGGCCTTTTCGTACTCTTTTTCGGCTTTATCCGGTTCTTCCGTTTGCTCGTACAAGGTGCCCAATGTGATCAGGTTCTTGATCTCCGCCGGGTTCTTTCGAATATGGCCTTTGATCAATTTTTCTGCCTTGTCGTACTCTACCAGGTTGGTGTGGCAAGCCAAGAGCTTGTCGAAATTGTAGGTGCTAGGGTTGCCTTTGTATAGTTTGGTGAAGTAGAGTTTGGCCTTTTCGAAATCACCATTGGTGAAGTAATGGTTGGCCAACTTGGAATCATTCGATTGTGCACTAAGCAGCAGAGGTGAAGCGAACAGAGTTAACGTCAGTAGGTATGTGAGGAGGTTCTTCATTGGTTTTTCGCATTCTCACGATGTACTTGTACATAGGCAACGATCTGCTCGTGCTCCTTATCGTACCGATCAGTTATTGCCGCAAAATCGCTGGCCATTTCATTACCTCTGGTCAAATCGACAGAGACGTGCCCCTGTTCTGTACTTAGATGGGCCTTCCATTCTGTTTCGTCTAAATCGCCTCTGCTGATGGCATCACTTAGGTCGCTTAGCTGTGAACTTGTTTTTTCCAGATTATCCAGCATATGTTCATGACCCTTCAAAATCCTTGCCATGGGCCGTTTCATGAACCGGAAATAATTGCCCAAGAATATCGCTTCCTGTTGCGGCAGGGAATCTTGGTTGTATCGGTTCATGAACTTGCGCTCCTTCTGCACGGCATCATACATGACCTGAAAAGCGGCCATGTCAATAGCCTGAACACGCTTCAAGCAATCATCGATCTCCGCTTTGGTTTTTCCTAACTGCTGAATTTCAGGGATATCAGTGCCAGGCTGGCAGGCGGCTAAGGCAAGGGCCAAGGTGAAGGTCACGAATCGATTCATGCTTTTTGAATACGGTCAAACCCCGTATACGGGATCAAGGCTTCAGGAATACGAATGCCCTCAGCTTCTTGGTTATTCTCTAATAACGCAGCAACGATACGTGCTAGTGCCAGGGCGCTGCCATTTAGCGAGTGCGCTAAACGGTTTTTCTTGTTCTCGTCTTTGAATCGCACTTTCAGGCGATTGGTTTGAAAGGTTTCGAAGTTGGAGCAAGAGCTTACTTCCAGCCAACGTTTTTGCGCGCCCGCATATACTTCAAAGTCATACGTTAAGGCAGAGGCATAGCTGGTGTCTCCGCCACACAACTTCAAGATGCGGTAAGGCAATTCCAGGTCTCGAAGTAACCCTTTCACATGCTCAAGCATGTCATCTAAAGCCGCATAACTGCTATCGGGATGCTCCAGTCGTACGATCTCCACTTTGTCGAACTGGTGGACCCGGTTCAAACCACGTACCTCTTTTCCGTAGGAGCCTGCCTCTCGCCGGAAGCATGGTGTATAGCCACACATCTTGATCGGAAATTGGTCTGGCTTTATAACTGTATCGCGGTAAATATTGGTCACCGGGACCTCGGCTGTGGGTATGAGGTATAAATCATCGGCCGTGGCATGATACATCTGTCTTTCCTTATCCGGGAGTGCTCCGGTGCCA
>CAZPEQ010000440.1:0-2462 GCA_964585605.1 uncultured Weeksellaceae bacterium
ACAATAACATGTCATTCCCGGAACAACCCGCTACTGTATTTCCATAGCTCCGCCAATTGCGGAAAGTGCCATCAGGATAACACCCTTTACCAAGGTAAGAAACGGCTTCGGGTATTACGGGAATCGCATCGCGTTCCAGCACGCAGGTCAAGTTCGCTCCTAAGCACATTTCCTGCAAGTGACCCAAAAGCCCAAATCCAGTAACATCTGTCATCGCGTGCACGCCTTCGATCGAACTGAGTTCAGCACCTACGGAATTCGATTCGCACATGATGTCAATGGCAATGTTTTGGTGTTCCGTCGCTAATACGCCACGTTTCATCGCGGTGCTTAGTATTCCAATCCCTAGCGGTTTCGTTAGGTACAAAAGGTCACCCACTTGCGCGCTGGCATTTTTCTTTACCCGATCAAGATTTGCCAGACCATTCACGGCTAGTCCGAAAATAGGTTCAGGCACATCAATACTATGCCCTCCGGCCAATGCTATGCCCAATTGATTGCACACGTGAGTACCTCCGCGCATTACTTCTTGAGCAACTGACGCCGGAACTTTATCAAGGGGCCAGCCCAATATGCCCAACGCCAAAATGGGCTTGCCTCCCATGGCATAAATATCACTTATGGCATTGGTCGCTGCGATTCGACCAAAGTCGAAAGGGTCGTCAACGATCGGGCTGAAAAAATCAGTTGTGCTGATCAGTGCTTGACCATTCCCAAGGTCGTATACGGCAGCATCATCCCGCTTGTCGTTGCCAACCAGCAAATTGGCATCACTGAATTTATCAATCGCCCCTCCCAGTATTTCCTGAAGCGTATCCGGGGCTATTTTACACCCGCAACCTGCTCCTTTGCTTAACTGTGTGAGTCGAATCTGTTCAATTGTTTCTGACATGTTCTATGCATGATTTGGCAATGAGATCCGCATCAAGACTATCCAACGCCAATTCGGATTTATTTAACGGGTCTCTTTGCTCTAGCCCATAACGGTAGGCTTTGTCGTAGTAATTAAGTGTTATCTCAGCCACGGTCGAAAGGTCTCCTTGTTTAAGAGCTTCCAATGCAGATTTTACGTGTTGTCCTCCAAGACGCTTTTGAATTTTTAGAATCGGCTCTTCCAGTTGTTTGGCATCAAAACCACCATAGTCTTGAACGAGTCTTTTGACACGGGTCTTTTGCGGAATGGATATGAACAGGGTAGGGGCTGCACGCATTTGTTCAAAGAATACATCGTGGATCCGGCAAGAACCAACATGTCTGCTTTCGTCTTCGATCCATATCACCTTGTTCGGATCTAATCGATCAATCGTATCCCAAAGTAGATTCTCAAAGTGCTCTGTTGTAGGCTGTGGCCCTTGCCCCAATGCGCCGAAGGCAGAACCTTTATGGTTAGCCAGACCCTCTAGGTCAATGACTTGTTCACCATGGGCTTTAAGTGCGGCGAGTATCTCCGTTTTACCACTACCTGTATATCCCCCTAACACCCTAAGTTTAAGGAGCGCACTAAAACGTTCGAGTACCTCGCTACGGAATGCTTTATACCCTTTGTCAAGGGTAGCTACATTACTTTTTCCTCCTCGTTCGAACAGCCATGCCATGCTTTGACTGCGCTGACCTCCTCGCCAGCAATGCACGCCAATGAACGTTTCGGGATTGATCGTACTGATCTGTTCAATGAAGGAGGCCATTTTAGGGCCTACGAATCGGAGACCTTCCAGTACGGCCTTGTCTTTACCCTGTTTTTTGTAGAGAGTTCCTACTATGGCGCGCTCCTCATCGTTAAAGAGCGGCAGGTTTCTTGCTCCCGGAATATGCCCCTTGCTGTATTCACTTGGAGACCGCACATCGATGATATGGCCCGTTGAACCAGATTCAAGAAACGCTTGGATATTTAATTGGGAAGGCAAGGTGACAAAGGTAGGTGGGAAGCATAACCCTTTTCGTGGAAGGGCGTATAAGGGATTGAACGAAGATCTTAACTACGACGAATATGGATACCAAAGTACACCTTATCGGACTTGATCAAAATACGGCCACTCGTTACGCACGTGTGATCAGAAATCAAGGTATATCGCGTATTGAGATCGATGAGGATCGAGATCTGGCCTTAACCGGTTTCGACCAAAATTCAGGCATCGTATTCATTGGATACAACAGTGCCGATGTTAAGTGTACAGAGATTCTCGAAGTGCTTCGGTCAGAGCATCCTCAAGTGGATGTGGTTCTGGTCACACAGAATGCTGATATTCGAACGGTGGTTGATGCGCTGCGCTATGGTGCATTGGATCATGTTGTAAAAGGAGAATGGGATGAAGCCCATGTCGAGTCTGCAATACAACGGATCATTCGCATGAAGGATCTATTGAACGCAGATAAAGGCGAGCTGTGGAAGCAGATCTCTACGCGGATTCACGCGGCTTAGTCCGTTTTACGGAATAACGGTTATTGTCTGCTGATGAAAAGAA
>CAZPEQ010000441.1:0-2457 GCA_964585605.1 uncultured Weeksellaceae bacterium
CAACAGCTACGGCCGGGTAAGCTCTCCAGCGGTGGCCTGTTGTTATCACAGATCGCTGGGTTGGCTGAATCGTGAATCGATGATCAGGTTCGATCTTACAAAATGCTTAGTTAGAAGGAAAGAAGAATGGGTGGCCCAATTCAGCTTTTGCCCACGTATGGCTTACCCCTCAAATCCAACTTCCTTATGCGCTCCATCGCAGTACGGCTTGTTCTTAGATGCGCCACACCTGCAGAATGCGGCCATATTCTCTTTTTCTTCTACACTACCATCTGGTTTAGTAACAGAGATGGTCCCTTTCACAATAAGTGGCCCATTCGGCATGCACTCAGCTTTAATCTTATTTTCGCTCATCTTGGTTTCTTGATCTTTCATCCACAGGGCTCCAGAAGGGCATTGGTTCACTTGCGCAATGATCGCTTCATCAGCTGCTCTTCCCATATTAACCCAAGGGCGTTCCTTTGGGTTGAACACGGCTTTCAAACCCCTGCCACAACGCTCAGAATGGATGCACCTGTTCAAGTCAAACATTACTGTTATCCTATCGTTGGTGTATTCCTTATGGTTTCCCCATGGCTTTGTTGTTAATGTTTTGCAACGGTTCCTCATTGCGCGTGCTACAAGGTAATTTTGAGGTTCCGTAAATGCAACGACAGTTCTTCTTCTTTGTTGGCCTCTGGCTCAGCTTCTGTGGCTTTGCTCAAAATGCGACGAAACCGTCGTTGGAAGCAATTCCCACGAAAGAGCGTATTGTGGTTGATGGTGACTTGAAAGAGGCGATTTGGGCAACCGCTCCAGTTGCAAGTGACTTTACACAGTTGAGGCAAGTGGCAGGAGCCGAACCTGCCAAGAAAACGACGGTTCGCGTGGTGTACGACGATGATGCACTCTATGTAGGGGCTTTTATGGAAGAGGTTTCGCCAGACAGTGTGTTACGCCAACTTTCTAATCGAGATAATTTTCAGAATACGGATCAATTCGGTATTACGATAGATACCTATAACAGTGGCATAAATGGGTTCGGTTTTTTCGTTAGCGCTGCGGGCGTGCAATTAGATGAGCAGTACAGCGATGAGGACAATAACCGTTCTTGGAATGCGGTGTGGAACAGCGGCGTGATGATCCATGAGAATGGCTGGAGCGTGGAAATGCGTATTCCTTATTCGGCCATCCGTTTCGCTAAGTCTGATGTGTACACCTGGCAGGTGAACTTCATGCGGGTCATTCGGCGTTTGCGCCAAGAGAATTGGTGGAGCGAGATAGACCCCAATGTGGACGGGTTCTTGACCCAGTCGGGCACGCTAACGGGTATCGAGGGGATTAAACCTCCTGTACGGTTAAGCTTTTTCCCTTTTGTATCCACCTTCAGCGAACACTTTCCAACCAGCGGTTCCGTAGGGTCTGATCTGAGCACGAGTTACAATGGGGGATTGGATGTGAAGTACGGGATCAATGACGCGTTTACGTTTGATATGACCTTGGTTCCTGACTTCAATCAAACCTTATCGGATCGGCAGGTATTGAACCTTTCCCCTTTTGAGGTTCGCTTTAATGAGAATAGGCAGTTCTTTACGGAGGGAACCGAATTGTTCAACAAAGGAGGGTGGTTCTTCAGCCGACGCGTAGGAGGGAGGCCGTTATTTTTCAATGCTGCTTTCGACGGCCTTGAGGAAGGTGAAGAAGTGGTTGATGCCGCACAACAAAGCCAGTTGATCAATGCGAGTAAAGTGACCGGACGTTTGGAAGGAGGCCTAGGAATCGGTGTGTTCAATGGTGTTACAGCAGAGGAACGGGCTACAATTCGAAACCTGGACGGTGACGAGCGCGAAGTCTTGATCGACCCACTTACGAACTACAACGTGATCGTGTTGGATCAGTTGCTCAAGAACAATTCTTACGTGACCCTGGTGAATACTAATGTGCTGCGCTCGGGTTCGGCCTATGACGCTAATTTAACTGGACTGACCTGGAAAGCGGCGGATAAGACCAACACCTGGTCCGTACGAGGTTCCGGTGCTTTCAATCAGCAATTGTTCGTGGATAGTACATCCACCGGATATACCTACTACGTGTCGCTGGATAAGATCAGCGGCGTATGGCGTTACGGCATCGATCACGGTGTGGAGTCTGACACCTATGACCCGAATGATCTGGGATTTCTGTTCAATAACAATTCCAGTTTTTACTCGTCCTTCGTGCAGTACCAACGAAATACGCCTTGGTTGAACCTGAACAGGCACAGTATTTCATTGAATGCGTTTTACGAACGGCTCTTTGAACCCAATGCCTTTGCCAGTTTCGGGTTGAATTTGAACGGTTTTTTCGTGACGAAAGGAATCACCGCTTACGGGTTCAACGTTAGTGCAACTCCCGTTCAAACCTTCGATTTTTTCGAACCGCGAGAACCGGGTCGATTCTACGCATTCCCTCGGAATTACGAGGTAGGCGGATTTGTGT
>CAZPEQ010000442.1:0-2456 GCA_964585605.1 uncultured Weeksellaceae bacterium
CCCCAGGCAGCAGGGGTCATCCATACCGATTTTGAGAAAGGGTTCATCAAAGCAGAAGTGATCGGCTACGACGATTATGTTACCTACGGGTCAGAAGTGAAGGTCAAGGAAGCCGGAAAATTGCGGATAGAAGGGAAGGAGTACGTCGTGAAAGACGGCGATGTGATGCACTTTCGGTTTAACGTGTGAGTGCGTTCTGCTTGTTGAGAGGGATTCTTAAACGAAATGGCCTCTGCTCAATGTTACTTGTCTAGCCATTATGAGCGAAAAATTCCATTACAATAGTTTGAAACTAGTGGAAGGAGTTTTGGCTGCAATATTGCTGCTGGCACCCGTTTTTGTGGGGTTTTATAAGATACTCCAGAGTCAGAATTCGGGTGTGTTGAGTGATTTATGGTTTAACGTGCGTTTTACGCTCCTTGTCTTGGTCGCCATTCCTCTCCTTTATTTTTTAGGGCGCTGGTGTTGGATTTTAGTGGCAAATACGCCCTATGTAGAGGTCGGTCATTCAGAGATCTATGTGCGAAAAAGATTCGCCGGTACCAACGCCATACGTATACCCCACATAGAGGATATACATATTACAGATGAAGATGTTTCGATTGCAGAACGGGGCCAATGGAAGAAAGGAACTGTAAGGTACTTCTTCCTTAGCACCAACGTAGTACGTAAATCGGAGCGCGAGAAGTTTCTTTTCGTGATGAAAGGAATTCAGCAGAGCATTAATCAACAAGAGAAGTTGAATGAGGAGTCTTATCGATAGGTCGTAGTGCTCGGCGCTTTATGCGGATCAAGCTTGACAACCTTACCGTCTTTCCAGACTACTAAGGGAGAGTTCTTCGCTCGCTTTTCCTTGATCATCTTGGCATAAGCTTTCTCCAAACCTTTCAGGAGCTTCTGTTGAAATTCAGCAAATTGTTTCTCATTCATGCGTATCGACTTGGAGGAACATATTCCAAAGTTCGACATTTTCAATTAGTGGACTCAACGACCAGATTTGGACGGGTTTTAGAGTTCTCTAAGTACGTCCGATCGTTCGTCTTGTAGAGGTGCAAACCAAAATCCTTGTGATATCTACGGACGATTAAATCCTCCGTTATCGTGAACGCATTTCTCTGTTGCGCACTTCATACCGTACTTTCGGGCTTTACTTCAGACCATGAACAAAATCTTTTCCCTTACTCTCGTTGCACTGCTGCTAGCTTCTTGTGGAGCTGAAGACACTGCCAAAAAAGTTGATGATATGACCACTGCCGTTGACACAAGTAATCCGTTTGCCCAAGCCAGTACACTGCCCTTCAAGGCTCCACCATTTGATACGTTTACGAACGAAGTGTATAAACCTGCCATTGAAGCAGGTATGGCAAAACACTTAGAAGAGATCGCTGCTATCCGCGATAATGAGGAGACCCCGAGTTTTGAAAATACCATCGTTGCTCTGGAGAAAAGTGGTCAAGACCTAGGTCGGGTGCTGAGTGTTTTCTTCGAATTGACCGGTAGCAATACCAACGACACCTTACAGGCGATCCGAACAGAAATGGCACCTAAGTTGTCTGCACACAATGATGCGATCAGTTTGGATCCTGCTCTGTTCCAACGGATCAAACACGTTCATGATCAACTGCCGACGCTCGAACTGGATCCTGTTTCGGAACGACTAGTTCAACGGTACTACACGCGTTACGTTCGTTCTGGAGCCTTGTTGTCAGACGAGGACAAAAAAATGTTGAAGGCCTTGAATAAGAAGTTATCCGAATTCTCGACGACGTTCTCCAACAACGTCTTGGAAGAAGTAAAGGAGTCAGCCATTCTTGTGGAGAATAAAGAACAATTAGATGGCCTGACTGAGGGGCAGGTCGAAGCCGCTGCGGCTGCTGCCAAGGCCAAAGGACATGAAGGAAAATGGTTGATCGCCTTGCGGAACACCACGCAGCAACCAGCCTTGGTCTCGCTTACGGATCGCAGCTTACGCGAGCGCATTTATAAGACGTCCATTGCCCGCAACGCACAGGATAATGAGTTTGATAACAGAGGAATCGTTCGGGAGATGTCGATCCTGAGAGCGCATAAAGCAGAACTGCTTGGATTTGAGAATTGGGCTAGTTATGTAATGGATGACCAAATGGCGAAGACTCCAGAAGCTGCACTGGGTTTGCTTACGCGGATGGCTCCTGCTGCTGCTAGAAACGCGAAGGCAGAGGCCGCTAAACTTCAGGCAATGATCAATGAGCAGGGTGGTGATTTTACGCTTGAGCCTTGGGATTGGGATTTTTATGCAGAGCAGGTGCGGAAGGCCGAATATGACTTGGATGAAGCAGCGATCAAACCGTATTTTGAGTTTGAGACCGTGTTGCAGAACGGGGTTCTTTTCGCAGCCAACAAACTTTATGGGTTAACATTCCAAGAACGAAATGACCTTCCCGTGTATCACCCTGATGTACGTGTTTTCGACATCA
>CAZPEQ010000443.1:0-2456 GCA_964585605.1 uncultured Weeksellaceae bacterium
GAAGGACATCTTGCGTAAGAACAAGGATAAACTCACGGCTTTGGCTGAACAGCTATTGGATAAGGAGGTGATCTTCAAAGAAGACCTGCTGAAGATTTTTGGGGAGCGGCCGTTCGCGGAACGTGTTGCTGCTCCTACGACGACTTCCAACGGCAAGGTAGAAGATGCACCGGCTAAACCTGCTGACGTTGCGCCCGTAGACTCGGTGAAACCAGCCGAGTCGGTAAGCAAACCTGAAGGAGAAGACGCGCCCAGTGAAACAGGCGATTCACCGGTTGGGGAGTAAAGCTCCAATACATATCTTGTTACCATAGAGGAAGAGCATATTCTTCCTCTATCAACACTCGTGACTGGTCTTCAGGCGTTTACTTAATTACACTATCAAGGTCGTCGGATGGGAGTTCGCAGAGCACCAAAATCTATCTGGAATGAGAATTCTTCTCTTCGCTTTCCTATTCGCGCGATTCACTTCCGTTGACTTGCAAGCTCAGGATTTAATGGGTATGTCCTTTCAGCTAGAGAATCAAGGCAATTTCGAATACACCGCAACGGTGTCGATTTACTCCGACGCTAATTCATCGGTGATCCGTGATTTTATCGTGGTGGATTTTGGATTGATCACTGATACGCTGCATCTATCAAATGCCACGGTATTAAATCCGTCAGTTCTTCTGAAGAACTACGTAGGATCTGTAGTCTATCCAGCAAATGGGCTTTACCAAATCACTGTAGATGAAGGATTTCGGGTTGGAGGAATAGCCAACTTTTCAAATTCCAGTTCTTCTGCTATGGTAAACACGCATGAGCTGAATATAACACCATTCGGCCCCGTTAACACACCAGTATTCCTTAGCGACTTTACCACATCAACCGAAAATCAAGGGGTTTATACATATGATCCTATGGCCATGGATTTTGATGGAGATAGTCTTTCCTTTGAGTTGGTGAACTGCAATGGTACAGGGTACAGTATCCCGGACAACACCTTTATTGACAGTGCGACGGGTGTGATCACATCAGCCCCAGCGCAAACAGGAATGTATTCTTACTGCTTCAAAGTAGCCGAATGGAGAAGTGGCGTGAGTTCAATACCCGTCAGTGAATCGTTTCATGAGTTGCTGATCGACGTGCAGTCAACAACGTCCGTACAAGAAGTTAGACCAGATATAGAGATACAGGTATATCCAAATCCATCCAATGATCGTGTGGTGATCGCAGCAGCAATGAGGGAAATAGTTGAACTTCGAATCTTTGCGATGGATGGAGCCATTGTCTTGGAAGATAGCCCCGAGGCAATCGAAGTTAATTACAGTTTAAAGCGCATTCCTTCAGGGGTTTACGCTGTTCACGTAAGGACTGATCTAGGCTCAACTGTTGTTCGATTCGTAAAGAACAATTGAAGTAGGCAGATGCCCTGGTAAAGGCAGCTGGAGCAGAACAAGCATGTCGTGTCGAAAACAGATCAACATCTAGTTGTGATCAAGAATCACTAGTACAACAAGTTTTACCTTAGCCGCATGTACGACGGCTGGGTAGTCATCAAGGAAACCTCATTCATTCAGGCTGCAGAAATAACCAAGGGCATGTTGGAGGGGCATGGCATTCCTTGTTTCATCATGAATCTGCAGAACAGTGCCTACCCGCAGATCGGTGATATTCAACTCATGGTGTCACCAGAAAATGTGATCAAAGCCAAGTACTTGATCGCCAAAAGTGCGGAGGAGGAAGAATGAAAGAAACGTTAACCAGAGGACTTTCGGGGTGCGTGTATGTAGGCATGGTCATTGGCTTGGCCTTCATTCCGCTCATTTGGTCTGTTGCCTTTTTCCTGATCATTGCCATGGTCGCCGCCCGTGAATACGGTCAACTATTCTGGAAACGTTCCAATGGCCGCATAGAAACGGTTGTGTATCTGTCTGCCGCGCTATTCGCTGCGTTAGCCGCTCCGGTTAGCTTGAATACCATAACGATCTGGCAAGCCTTACTCCTACCCCTAGCCACCCTATTGATCATCCTCGTGGTCATTTTGAAGAATTCGTCGAACATTCGTTCAGCTCTGGCAGGGCTTAGTCTCGGCGTCTTATTGATCGGCGTCTCCTTTGGGCTGCTGATCCACCTGCGGGAGGCCGGGATGCAAATTTTCTTGGGACTCTTCATTTTGCTTTGGGCTAACGATACATTCGCCTACGTATGGGGGCGCCTATTGGGTAAGCGCAAATTGATTCCTAGTGTATCGCCTGGAAAAACGGTTGAAGGACTGTTAGGCGGCATTATAAGTGCCATGCTTTTCGCTTTTTTACTCTCGCAGTATTGGAAAGACCTGACTACGGAACAATGGATCTACAGTGCCTTGGCCATTGCCCTAGCCGGAACAATCGGGGATCTGTTGGAATCGGCCTTAAAACGCCACCGAGGTGTGAAGGACAGTGGTACCATAATGCCAGGACATGGCGGAA
>CAZPEQ010000444.1:0-2455 GCA_964585605.1 uncultured Weeksellaceae bacterium
ACCGATCAATGTGCGTATTGGCCCGGCGCTTACCTATGAGTTTGATAAGTCCAATAAGATCACCGTAGCAGTTGATGCGAATAAGTTGCTCGTTCCGACACCTCCTGCGTTCCAGTTAGATCAGAATGGCCAACCGATCATTGATCCCATTACAGGGGACTTGATTATCGCCAACGGGGTAGATCCAGATGTAACAACGGCGGCCTCCGGTATTTTCGGTTCATTCAGTGATGCCCCTGGTGAAGTTACTTTCGATGACAACGGTAACGTGATCGTTGAAAAGGGGAGTGTTCTTCGTGAAGAACTAAGGGAAATAAACATAGGTAGCGGCTTGGAGTATTGGCACGCCGACAGATTTGCTTTCCGTGCCGGGTATTTCTGGGAGCACCTCACAAAGGGAAACCGCAAGTATGTGACTGTTGGAGCCGGTTTTAGGTATAACACGCTAGGCATTGACCTCTCCTACCTTATTGCGGACGTGCAGCGTTCCCTGCTGGCAAACACGGTACGTTTTACCGTTGGGATAGACCTCAATAAGAACAAAAAAATAAAGAGGGTGATTCATAAGAATCCTACTTAGTTAGCCAACGTCACTTTTTATTCCTGAGGCTTTCTGGTCTCCTTCATAATAATAGACTCGCAACTGAGCTGTATCTCTTAACAGGTTTATGCGGCCAACTTCAACCCGTGCAATACGTAAGCCCAAGCGCTCTTCCAGGTCAGCAACGAGCAATTTTCGGTTCTCGGGTTTTACCAAATCGATCTTTTCATACGTGATCGTTTGGTTCGCTTCATACCGGGTTAGCCATAAGCGCTCTAACGCACCGATCGTCAACAAGATCATTGTATTGGTGAACACCAATTCTACTACACTTACCCGCTTGCTTACCAATGCATTGATCACCGCTAAACTGATAGCCGTAAAGAGGTAAGTCATCTCTTTCATTGGTATCTGCTCTGTACGGTACCGAAGTATTCCGAATATGGCGAAAAGGCCAAAGGCAAAACCAATGCTCAGCTTAACACTGTTCAACAAAATGCACAAGAAGAATATCAGTACGTTGAAAACGAAGTAGGTGAATAAATGATCTTTCTTCCGGTGTATGGGGAAATAAATCACCCGGATCAAAATGAAGATGACGAACAGGTCTATCCCAAACTTGAATAGGAGTTCGAAAAAATCAGGGTGGAACAGCTCCATTCCAAAGAACTTGGCTAGAAAGATCATCTACGCTGCGTTTTGAATACGTTCTATTTGTAGTAAGGTGGGCTTGAACTTGTTCTTCTTCAGTCCTGGGTCAGATTTAATCAATCCCAAGCAGTACTTGCTCATACCTGCAGGTCTAACCAGCCTTTTTCGCATGGCCGCATAAAAGGTAGAATTAGGCGCTACCCGTTCCTGCTTTAATTCGCAGATCACAAGGTCAGGCACGTCAAATTGCCGGCCATCCCTTTCGAATTGCAAGTTCACATCAATGGTCAGGCGCTCAGGTCGTTGCTTGTGCACTAGGGTGTACCGGGTAAAGGAATTCCATAGTGTTGCTTGTAGGTCAATCTTTTCACCAAGCGCCTCATAAACAAACGCTTGCTGCCTCTGATCCAACTCTTGTCGGATCTGCTCAATGCGCATACGTACTTTATCCGTACCCCCTCGTCCTGTTTTTCGCTTGATCTCTAAGAATGCAAGGTCACTCCCAACGTATTCACGCATGCGTACCTTATTGCGGAAGGTACGCCCGTTGTGATGGTCGTAGTATGAAACGAATTCGGGCGTGTCAAAATAGAGCGTACGGTAGTCCGCTCCAGAACGGTCGTTGACATGCAGACAGCGGTATTCTGAATGAAGCTCCTTGAATAGCGAGGGTAGAGTCGTTGCTGGAAGTAAGAATTTAGTATCCATGCGCTGAAGCAGTCGCACCGAGTCCATCTCTTGCAAGGTGATCGAGTCAAATTCCCTTGCTGTAGTCTTAATATCGTCTGACGCACTCCCCATATACTAGATAGGACGCCAAATGTACAACAATCAGCTACGCGCAGTGGCAACGTGACCTCCTAGCAATACCTTTGGAGAATGCCTGAAAAGAAGACCATTACTTTTTCCTATCAGCAGTTCTTGGACTGGGATGAGCTGGATGAGAATCATGTGCAGTTGTTGAGGCATGCCGCGCAAGCTGCCGCAAAAGCCTATGCACCTTACTCTAAATTCCGAGTGGGAGCGGCCATTAAGATGCATGGTGGACGGTTGGTATTGGGCAGTAATCAAGAGAATGCTTCATTTCCCGCGGGTTGTTGCGCTGAAAGAACCGCATTGCATGCGGCAATGGTGTCAGACGCTGATGGTCAAATAGAAGTCATTGCGATTGTAGCTCCATCTATGCCCGGCAAGGCTCCTGCAAGTCCTTGTGGTGTTTGCCGGCAAGCGTTGGTCGAGCAGGAAGGGAGGCAAGGAAGCAAG
>CAZPEQ010000445.1:0-2429 GCA_964585605.1 uncultured Weeksellaceae bacterium
CCCCTGCTTTGACCAATCGGTCTATACCTCTGCCTTGCACTTCTGCGTAAGGATCAATCACGCCAACGACCACATTCTCAATACCATGGTCGATTAACAAGTCACAGCAGGGAGGCGTTTTACCGTGGTGTGCGCAAGGCTCTAAGTTCACATAGGCGGTCGAGCCAGGAGGCAGTTTGTTTGTTCGCGTTGCACTTATAGCATTGACTTCTGCATGAGCTCCGCCGTACTTCTTATGCCAACCTTCGCCTATAATAACACCGTCATGCACGATCACGCACCCAACAAGCGGGTTGGGAGCAACTGCACCCTTCCCATTTTGCGATAATTGTAGGCAACGACGAATATATTCCTCGTGGATGTGCATAGTTGGGCAAAGGTAGACGGGGGCTTCGTAAATTTGATGCATGTATGCATCGAGCATATCTACGGCCTCTACCCGATTTGAGCGGGAACTCAGTGTCGTTCATTCGCTTAGCGAGAGCCGAGCGATAACACGCTTGGTCTTGGACCATATCGGCATTTCGAAGGTGGTGGAGATAACTGAACCTGATCGATTGTTGAGTGCAACCCAGATAGCAGCGCTAGACGCTATGTTAAGTGAATTGAAGGTGGGCAAGCCAGTGCAGTACGTTATTGGTGCGGTTGATTTTTACGGCTTGAAGATCAAAGTGAATTCGTCAGTATTGATTCCTAGGCCGGAGACGGAGGAATTGGTCGACTTGATCTCTCGACTGCGTATTCAACCTACCCGTGTTTTGGACATAGGTACGGGAAGTGGCGCTATTGCCTGCGCGATGAAGAAACTATTTCCTGCGGCTAGTGTCTGTGGAATCGACGTGTCAACTGAAGCGTTGGAGGTGGCTAAGTTCAATGCGGAAGAGAATAACTTGGACGTAACCTGGCATGTTCAAGATATCTTGGATAGAACTGATCCGGCGCCCCAAGCGGAATTAATCGTGAGCAATCCTCCGTATATTCCAGTTGAAGACAAGCTGGATTTAGATTCCAGTGTAGTTGAGTATGAACCAGAGTTAGCACTATTCAGTTCAGAACCTTTGGCGTTCTACAATGCGATCGCCAAACATTATGCGCAGGCCGAAGAGGTGAATGTGCTTGTTGAGTGCCATTGCCTTTACGCTTTTCAAGTAGGTGCGTTGTTCTCGGCAATGGGCTTTGATCAGATTGATGTCAAGACCGATTCAGCGGGCTTACCCAGATTTGTTCATGCACGTAGATGAGGTCAGTATTGATCATACTAGGCTTAATCATTTGCTCTACAAGTGTTGCTCAGACCCACAGGGAGCGAGCGAATTTCAGGGTGCTATTCAATTTTGACTTTCAGCAAACCCGCGTTTCTGATCGTAATGTTCGGTTCTACGGCCTACGCCTTGCTGCTTTGAAAGGGAAAAACATCATTGGCCTAGGGGTCTATGGCTTGGCTTCGCCGCAAGAATACCCCCGAGAGCGAATTTTGATAGATAACGGCTTCGATACGCTAGATGTTTCTCTCGACATAGATTATGCCATGTTAACCTATGAGCGAATCCTGTTCTTATCTGATAGATGGCAATTGTCACTCCCGATGTCGGCAGGATTAGGTAATGTGCGGTCTAGGATACGACAGCCGGGCGTTGGGGATTTTTTGATCTTTAGTGAGCGGGAAGCAGTTATAGGACTAGTTGCAGGAAAGGCAACATATTCCATCAAGTTCTGGCTCTTCGCATTTGCAGGCGCAGGACACCGATTCGTTTTTACCCGAGATCGACTTACCGATGAAGCATACAGCGGATTTACCTGGACGGCAGGCCTCGGTATACGAACTGGGGCACTTCTTAAATACTGGAAAGCACAACGGAAAGATGTCTGACCTGATCAAAGAAGAAATAGATAGGTTGTGCAAGGAGCTTCGGAATCACGAGCACCGCTATTACGTCCTGCATAGTCCCACGATCAGTGATCAGGAGTTTGATCGGTTGTTACGAAAGCTGGAGCAGCTTGAAAATGCAAATCCGCAGTATCGGTCGGCAAACAGCCCAACGCAGCGTGTTGGAGGAGATATTACAAAGGACTTTCCCTCTCAAAAGCATCAACAACGTATGCTTTCGTTGAGCAATTCTTACGACAAGAGTGAATTGATCGAATTTCACGAACGCATTCTGAAAGAACTAGGCCCTGTGACCTATACCTGCGAATTGAAATACGATGGTGTGGCCATTAGCTTGATCTATCAAGAAGGTGAGTTGATCAGCGCTGTAACACGGGGAGATGGGGAAAAGGGAGAAGTGATCACAAATAATGTGCGCACGATCAAGACCGTGCCCTTGAAACTTCAAGGAAACTATCCTGAAGAACTTGAAATGCGTGGAGAGATTCTCTTTTACAGAGCACAGTTTGACGCGCTGAATGAGCGACGTGCAGCCGCAGAA
>CAZPEQ010000446.1:0-2421 GCA_964585605.1 uncultured Weeksellaceae bacterium
AGGTTGCTGTTGTTCTGGAATCCCTAGTTGTTTTCGGTATTCATAAGGTAGTGGCAAATTTGCAGGTCTTCTTATTGGTTCTTGATTCGTCGTGCAAGAGATAAGTCCTAAAAACATTAAGCATGTAATGGTTTTTTTGCCATGATTATTATTACTCAATAATTTGGAATTTGCATCATAAGAGTCCTATTGCAAGTTCTTGTCTAGAGTCATCACTCCTTATACCATCCCGCATACTTCAAGTAATTCGCCGCGACACGTTCAATCTCGTTTTTTCCTAGGTCTTCTCCTACATCACGGATCCGTTTAGCAGGTACTCCTGCCATCAAACTCCCGGGTTCTACAACGGTGTTCTGCAACACCACCGCACCCGCAGCAATAACCGATCCTTCGCCGATCACCGCATGGTCCATGACCACCGCACCCATACCGATAAGCACTTTGTCTTTAACGGTGCAGCCATGCACCGTCGCATTGTGTCCAATGCTCACGTCATTCCCAATGATCAGCGCATGTTTTTGATAGGTACAATGCAGCACTGCTCCATCTTGTACGTTCACACGATCGCCACAACGAATGCTATGCACATCACCACGGATAACGGCACTGTACCAAACGCTGCAATCATCACCCATGACCACATTGCCGATGATCGCTGCATTCTCCGCTAAAAAATTGTTCTTGCCGAACTGGGGGGTGTATCCGTTCAGCTCGCGTACTAGAGCCATTTATTCAACAGGTGGATCTGTGGACTTAAGTGTTGTTTCTGGGCGTCCACAACCTTCATGCTGACAGCACGCAGGTAATTTTTTTATCCCTTCTTCCGAAGCCGGAACATCATCTGCCTGAACACCCATAGCGGCGATCGCCTTCCGCACGTTCTCTTTACTTGTTTTCTTGGCATTGAAATCAACTAAGATCTCGGCATGCTCCATATCCACCGTGACCTTGTGAATGCCTTTTTCGAACAGGAGATCTTTCTCCAGTATCTCCTTGCAGGAGTTACACATGGCGTGTGTCTTAACCACCATATAAGCCAGTTGGCCTTGCTCTTTCTCTTGGCCATAGGTATGTAATACCAATACGGACAAGAGCATTATCAATCCTGCTTTCATCTTACTATAGCTTTCTACGTTGATCATCCTATTCAGGTTCTCCCAGTTTCCATCGGATCCCCCCATAAACATTACGCCCTGTTACAAGCCCCCATATCATAGATGCATCAAAATTCGCACCGAATGGGTCTTCCAAGCTAATTATCTGTTCTTCCTGCTGAACGCCAAGCAGGTTCTCTGCACCAAAATAAACCTCCATACTACCAAAAACGCGTGTTATTTGGGTGTTCAGTTTACCATAAGTTGGTGATCTGGTCACAAATACGTCTCGCGTATCAGGCACACGCGTGGATCCGAACAAGTTCCAAGACGCATCAACACGCCACTTTTCTTCTAGATCAGCGTACGCAAGATCCACAAGTCCCCGGTGCTGAGGCGTGAAAGGATTTTGCTTCTGTCCATCCCTGAACGTGGTTTGTGCATCGTAATACCGATAGGCGAGTTTCAGGTCGATCCGTTCGCTCAACTCCACTTGTAAGTCAACCAATAGCGAATTGGAGAACGAATTGCCCTCCAACATGTAAAATCGCAGTAAAGTCGGATCTTCAACATCTGTTACCACCTGCTCCACAAACTCGGTGCGAATGAGGTCAATGTTCACCGCAAATTTCCGCTCGAACCATTTCCACTTGTGCAAGAAGGTTAAACTCGCGTTCCAAGACTCTTCCAGCTCCAAAGGGCCTTCAACTTGCACCGCTCTCGAAGAGACCAAGTAGCTGATCCGGTCCACAAACGGGTTTGCCGAACGGTAGGCTTTACCTGCGGAAAAGCGCAATGCGGTGAGTGGGTGAAAATCGTATTTAAAATGGATCCGCGGCGAGATCTGTGTACTGAACGGCCGGTGGTGATCCATGCGCAAGGAGGACACCAAAGCCCAATCGGTCTGTTTCCACGTGTGCTCTATAAAAGCGCCAGGGGCGATCTCCGTTCGGGCAAACAAACTGTCATTGAACTGTTGGTCAAAATCATCGATCAATGTGGTCAATCCGACTTTGAGCTGATCCGTTCCATCTCCGAGCAGGGTTTGAAAAATAATGTTACCATACAGGCTTTGTTCTTCTCCTCGGTAATTGCGCAGCCCGATACTGTTCTTCACCTCGTGCTGCCGTGCTGAAAAAATAAGTCCGATACTTTTGGTCGGGTCCTTCTTCCACACCCAACCGTGCTTAGCCCACAGGTCGATCAAGCGGTCGTTCAGGTCCGTACGGTATTGAGGTACAGGATTAGCCTCACTGCGCAATATCCCCAGTTGTCCTCCCCTCCGGCGATCATCAACAACGCGCAGTCCGAATTTCGCTTCTCTGTT
>CAZPEQ010000447.1:0-2411 GCA_964585605.1 uncultured Weeksellaceae bacterium
GGGCAGTGCGTTGATCTTGCTCATTTCTTACGTTTACATCAAGATGCTTGGTGAAACCGGTTTAACCCGATCCACGGAAGTAGCCATCTTGAATGCGAACTATCTAAAGGCGCGTTTATCTGCACATTATCCGATCCTTTACACCGGCTCTAACGGACAGGTTGCGCATGAGTTGATCCTTGATTGTCGCGGTTTCAAGAAGAGTGCAGGTGTAGAAGTAGGCGACATTGCAAAACGCCTCATCGATTACGGTTTTCATGCTCCTACCGTGTCATTCCCTGTTGCAGGCACGTTGATGATCGAACCTACAGAAAGCGAGAATCAGGCTGAGTTGGATCGATTCTGTGATTCGATGATCACCATACGTGAAGAGATCAGGGCAATTGAGAATGGTGACGCGGACAAAGGGGATAACGTCCTTTTAAACGCGCCTCATACAGCAATGGAGCTTTGTGCCACAGCTTGGAACCATGCCTATTCTCGAGAAGCGGCAGCTTATCCAACAAGTCATACCCGCAGTGCTAAATATTGGCCACCTGTTGCACGCGTAGACAATGCGCATGGTGATAGGAATCTCATATGCACATGCCCTCCGTTAGAAGAATACATGGAGGAAGCTCTTCAATGATTGGTATACTTGCAACTCGATTAAACCGTTAACGGCCTAGTGCCAAACACATGAGATATACCCTTGCCCTTTTTACTCTACTTGTTGCAAGCTTACTCTCTGCTCAATCGCAGGCTCCTGGATGTTTCTTTGCGGAAACCTTTGACGGGCCTGGAATTCCAGCTGGCTGGGACATTGGCCCTGGCGTTCTTCAATTGGGTCCGAACGGGGATACGCTAGGAGGTACCGTTGATGCGTGGCGTGTCGGTAATGCAAGTCAGGCGAACATGAACGGTTTTTTCCCTGTTCCGAATGTGCCATTCGGAAACACATTCATCATGGCCAATGATGACGCTGTACCGTGTAACTGTGATCTGAACAACGTCATCTTAAGCTCTCCTTCAGTCGACTTCACCAGTCGAACAGGCAGTGTCCTCGAATACCGCATTTTTCATGAGGGCCGGTTTGGCGTTGGGGATCCTACGTTAGAGGTGAGCACGAACGGTGGTGCCGTATGGAATGTGTTGGAGAATATTGATCCGGTATTGAACACGTGGCAGAACAGATCGGTTGATATGGTGGCCTTTGATGGTTTCAATGACGTCATGATCAGGTTTGTATGGAGCGACTCACTGAATTGGGCAGGAGGAGTAGCGGTTGATGACGTTTGTTTCTCTGAACGATTCAATAGCGACGTAACCCTGGTAAACCTGTTCTCAGAAGAAATTGCCGATGACGCTTTCAACCCTGCCGAAAGAACCTTAGAGTATACGACCATCCCATTAACCCAAGTAAGTGAGTTAACGGTAGGTGCCGAAGTCGTGAATCGCGGGTTGCAGCCACTTACCAATGTGGTGGTCAATATCACCGTAACGGATCCTGGTGGACAGGTGGGTATTTTTTCGACCCCCGCTATCGGAACCTTGCAACCGGGAGAATCGCAACGCGTTTTCATGAATACCGGTTATACACCAACCCTTGCAGGAACTGTTGATTTGATGGGTGTAGCTAGCCATTCTGCGGTAGATGACGACACCTCTGATGACACGGGCAGTAAATCATTTGATGTGACCCAACCGAATAATCAATTCGGATTTTCATTAATGGGTACAGCTGGAAGTACTCCTGAAAATTCTTTAAGCAATGACTCAAACGAAGTGGGAATGGGCATTCTTATTGAAACACTTGGCGTTGGTGATGAGATATTTGGAGTTGGATTAATACTAGACCCAGCTACTGCACCAGGTACCTTGATACAAGCTGTTCTATTAGATGAAACATTGCAAGGATTGGATACCAGCTCAACGGTGATCATTGATCAGAGCCATATCGACGAAAGTTCATTAGGCAATTTCATGTTCTTACCATTTGACACGGCTTTCCTAGTTACGCAAGACCGAGACCTCTACATAATGGTTTATTCAGATGAAGGGCCAGGTAGATTTCTTAGCGTATCTACCAGCGGCACGAACCCGATTGGAGCCGCATTATTTTTTCAGGGAATTAATGACACGTGGGAATTCCCGTTAGTGACACCAATGATGCAGGCCTATTTCAGCAACCCACTTGCGGTTGGAATTCCTGATGACGGCCCCACGGAAAATGTGCAACAAATCCTTGTCTACCCTAATCCAGCTAACGATCGTGTGCGCATCAAATTGGTTAACTCAACGGATTTTGGCTTCGCTTGGGAAATCTATTCTAGCACGGGACAAGTCATATTGAACGGCCGCACGAGCAATAGCGCGAATATCGATGTTTCAAACTGGAAATCAGGATCATATGCAGTAAGAACCATCGCAAA
>CAZPEQ010000448.1:0-2405 GCA_964585605.1 uncultured Weeksellaceae bacterium
CCTTGCTGAGTAGGTGTGCCCTGAATAACAGCGCATCCAGTCATTGTTGGTAAGACAGTGCAGGGGCCATTCGTTTGCGAATTACAAAAAAGAGTCAACCCCGGAGGCAGCCCTGCCAGCGTAACTAGTTGAACAGAGTCGATGATCACCCCGGGAAAGCTCGCCATAATGTCTTGCGCATTCAACGGGATGAGGAGATGCATCGTATCCGAATAGAATACGCCCTCCATGCCAGGTGCGAAATCAGTAAGCGTATCAGGAGAAACACCAAACAACACGCCTGTAAAAAGGCTAGGGTCTGGAGTGCATTGCGCATTGACATTTCCTATTCCTCCAACGAGCAAGCAGACTGCGAGTAAAATTCTTTTCATCTTATCCTTCTTTATCCATATCCTTCTCAATGACCTGCATATACAACAGATCAACACCTTCACTTAAGGTAGGACTGATGGTCAAAACACTCTCCAATTGTGAGATCTGCACCAGCTTCAGCACGGGCTCCTGCATTCCCGAAAGCACGAACATGCCATCTACGCTCTTGCACAAACGGTTAGCCACGAGCAACGCACTCAACCCAGAAGAATCACAGTACCGTGTTTTCGCGAGGTCTATGACCATGTTCTTTACACCCGTTTTATTCAAGTAAACAAGTTCACTCTTCAATTCAGGTGCGCAAGTTGTATCAAGCTTTTCCACGTTAGAAGTAACTAAGGTGTACTTGTCTTTCTCTTCAATGGTGAAGTTCATCCGTGTTCAAATCTGGCTTTAACCCAAATATAGGTGCAAAATCAAGTTACGCACCTTGATTTTATGATTCCACCCCTACTCTACCTGTTAATAAGTATAGCACGGCCATTCTAATGGCTACTCCATTCTCTACCTGATCCAAGATGATGGAGTTTACACTATCAGCCACTTCACTGCTGATCTCAACGCCCCTATTGATCGGCCCTGGGTGCATTATGATGATGTCCTTTCCAATGGCCTCGTAACGCTTCTTATCTAAGCCATACTGCATCGAATACTCCCTTAATGAAGGGAAACTTGCCGTAGGCTGTCCGCCTTGCCGTTCTAGCTGAATGCGCAGCATATTAGCTACATCACACCACGCAAGTGCTTTATCCAGATCGGTCTCTACCCGCACACCCAGGTCTTCGATGTGCTTGGGCATGAGCGTGGGTGGGCCGCAAAGCATGACCCGAGCGCCCAACTTCTGCAGGCAGAAGATATTGGACAGTGCCACTCGAGAGTGCATGATGTCCCCAACGATGAGCACTTTCTTGTTCTTTAAGCTCCCTAGTTTCTCCCGAATTGAAAACGCATCCAACAAGGCTTGCGTAGGGTGCTCATGTGTGCCATCTCCTGCGTTAACGATCTTGGCATCTACATGCCGAGCTAGAAAGCTGGCAGCCCCGGGTGAAGGATGACGCAAGACGACCATGTCCACTTTCATGGCCAGAATATTATTGACCGTATCGATCAATGTCTCCCCTTTTTTAACGCTAGACCCTGACGACGAAAAGTTGATGACATCTGCGGACAGGCGCTTCTCAGCCAATTCAAAACTCAATTTGGTACGCGTGCTGTTCTCGAAGAACATGTTGGCTATAGTGACATCCCGTAACGAGGGCACTTTCTTGATCGGCCTGTTGAGCACTTGCTTGAATCCATCTGCCGTTTTGAAGATCAGGTCGATGTCTTCCCCAGTCAGCTCTTTAATTCCAAGTAAATGGTCTGTGCTTAACGCGCTCATGCCAGTAGTATAACCTTGTCAGCTCCTTCAACTTCTTGCCACTCAACTGCAACCCGTTGTTCATCGATCGCATCAACCCATTTTCCTACGTGGTCAGGTTGAATGGGTAGTTCTCTGCTAAATCTTCTATCGATCAGTACCAAGAGTTCAACATCCTTGGGCCTGCCATACGAAAGCATCGCATCGAGTCCTGCTCGTATCGTTCTTCCCGTATAGAGCACATCATCTATCAATACAACCCGCTTCCCTTCTAGGGAGATGTCCAGGTCTGTGCTGCTTGGCGTAGGCAAGGTATCTCGCCTCCTGATGTCATCCCGATGGAAGGTAATGTCCATTTCACCGTAATGCACCTGTAGTTTGAATTCTTCTTCAAGAACACGCTTTAGTCTACGCGATAATAAAACGCCACGTGGCTGGATTCCAACCAGAACGGAATCACTTAAATCGCCATGGTTTTCGATGATCTGAGAACAAAGCCGCTGCACCGTCAAGGTGAATGCCGCGCTGTCAAGAAGAATAACCGGCTTCATTCTGGAGGGCAAATATAGGTTTTCCGCAAACAAAAGCGCCCCGAAAGAATTCGGGGCGCTCTGCTTTCAAGTATACTTAGGATCACTCGTCTTCTGTCTTGTCTTTATCCGTTCCTTCTCCT
>CAZPEQ010000449.1:0-2394 GCA_964585605.1 uncultured Weeksellaceae bacterium
AACGATACTTGGGTCTAAGTCCAACTCACGGATCACGGCCAAACTTTGCGAGGCGAAAGCCTCGTTCAACTCAAATTGCTCGATATTGTTGATCTTCAATCCCGCTTTTTTTACGGCTTCAGGTACCGCCGCGATAGGGCCAATGCCCATGATGCGTGGCTCAACACCACTTACGTGATAACTCTTCAATTGGGCAATAGGCTCAACACCTAGTTCTTTGACCATGGCTTCACTGGCTACCATTACGAAGGCAGCCCCATCACTGGTCTGGCTGGCATTTCCAGCCGTAACGGTTCCCTTCGCATCGAATACCGGACGCAATCGGGCTAAGCCTTCGGGCGTGGATGCACGTGGACCTTCATCTGTGTCAACCGTATACTTTTCAACTTGTCGTTTCTCGTTCTCGTCGAGGTAAATACGTTCAACTTCGAAAGGCACGATATCATCCTTGAATCTTCCTGCTTCGATCGCGGCCAATGCTTTTTCGTGGCTTTGTATAGCAAACGCATCTTGGTCTTCACGACTTACGTTGAAGTCCTTCGCTACCGCTTCGGCGGTTAGTCCCATACCCCAATACCAAGTAGGTTGTTCTTTGCCCACGTTTGCGTTCGGTACCAAGCGCCATCCTCCGAAGGGGATCGGGCTCATCATTTCAACACCGCCTGCAATGATCAGATCGCTCATGCCTGCATGGATCTTGCTTGAAGCAATGGCGATTGTTTCGCTGCCACTGCTGCAATAGCGATTTACGGTCATACCCGACACCTTTTCGGTATCCAAGCCCATCAAACTGATCATGCGTCCAATGTTCAACCCTTGCTCCGCTTCGGGCGTTGCGTTGCCAACGATCACATCGTTAATGCGCTCCAGGTCAAGACCCGGAAATTGTGCTACGAGGTGTTTGACAATGTGTGCCCCAAGATCATCAGGACGGGTAAAACGGAATTTGCCTCGTGGGGCTTTCCCTACTGCGGATCTGTATCCTGCTATAATGTATGCGTCCATCTTCTTTTAGTTTCTTAAGACCTTACCAGTCTTGATGATTGATTGTAAGCGTTCCAAGGTTTTTTTCTGCATGCACAGTTCTAGGAACGCTTTACGCTCCATGTCAAGCAAGTATTGCTCACTTACTTCCGTAGCCTCACTGAGGTCTCCTCCAGCCATGACAAAGCCCAGCTTTTCACTGATCAGGGTATCATGTGCGCTGATGTAATTACCGCTTTGCATGCTGTTAGCCCCAACGTAAACGATGCCCAACGCCTCTTGGCCCAATACTTTGATGTCTTTCCGGATCGGAGGCTCTGTGTAGCCTTTTTCAGCCAACGCCAGCGCAGCTTCTTTCGCATAGGATAGTTGATGTGCTCTACTAACGATGACCTCATCAACACCTTCACGCAAGTAACCCAATTCAAACGCTTCATAGCCAGAGGTGGCGACCTTCGCTTGACCAATGGTTAAGAAACGTTCCCGAAATTGATTGATGCGAATATCTCCTGCGGCTAGTTCGTCGCTCAAGCGTAAGGCAAACTCTTTGGTACCTCCGCCGCCCGGTATAACGCCAACGCCGAATTCAACAAGCCCCATATAGGTCTCTGCATGTGCAATGACTTTATCCGCATGCAAGCAGAGTTCGGTACCACCTCCAAGACATAGGGAATGCGGTGCAGCAACAACAGGAATGGCCGAATGACGCATACGCATCATGGTATTTTGGAATGTGCGTATGGCCATGTCCAATTCGTCAAACTCTTGTTCAACGGCCATCATGAAGATCATACCTACATCAGCACCAGCACTGAAGTTGGTCGTATCGTTGTATACGACAAGTCCCTTGTAAGATTTTTCGGCTAGGTCGATCGCTTTGTTCAGCCCTTGTATGACATCCCCACCGATGGTATTCATTTTGGTATTCCAGCTTACACTTAGAATGTCATCTCCAAGATCACGAACGACAACGCTCTTGTTGTTCCATACCACACTTTCGTCTGACATGGTGGAGAGTGAAATAATACCGTCAGCCGTAGGAACGGGTTTGTATGCTCCGGTAGATGCGTCGTAGTACTGCCGGATCCCGTTCTCTGTTTTGTAGAACGAAGTGATTCCTTTGGCCATCATCTCCGTGACCCAAGAAGAAACATGAAGACTCTCTGATTCAATTTGATCTAGGCCAGCTTGAATACCTACGGCATCCCAAGTTTCGAATGGGCCCAACTCCCAACCAAAACCAGCACGCATGGCATCATCGATCTTATACAACTCATTGGATATCTCTGGAATGCGATGACTCACGTAAGCGAATAAGGCGCTGAAACTTTTCTTATAGAATTCGCCCGCTTGATCACCACCATTGAACAGGATAGCCATGCGCTTGACCAGATCGTCTTCTTTGCGCGC
>CAZPEQ010000450.1:0-2394 GCA_964585605.1 uncultured Weeksellaceae bacterium
AATTGGCATGACATGTCTGATATGCCCGAGGCAAAACGAACGCCTGTAAAACCCCTTAAGTTGTTGCTAAGCTTGCTTTTGAATGTGATCCTGGCCTTGGGAATATTTCAATTCTCGATCCATGAAGTAGGCGTATTGGGCATGCTCGGGGGCGATACGGAACTCTTGAAAACAGGAACGGCAGCAGCCTTCATGGCGGAGTACGGTGGGCATTTCCACACCTGGACGCATGGTTTAGCGCATGGCTTTGGCGCAACGCTTTTCTTCATTTTGCCGGCCTTGGGTTATGTGGCCATCTTCGAGAAAAAGAGCGCGAAGTATTTCTTGGTGTATTTGGGCTATTGGATGATCTGCACGATAGTCATGTCCATCGTGATCTGCCTCTGGGGTGCGCATATCCATCCGTGAGTCCGTATTTGGAATTTGGTGCTTGTCATTTGGGATTTGCCTCTCCGCTGGATTGATCTAAAACTCAAACTTCAATTGCCCCATAAAGCGATCGGTGCTCTCGAGTCCTTCAAAGTTGAAGACTGTTAGATCCCATTACCACTGTCAATGAGCCTGTTTTCGCCTAGCTGAGTTCCGTGGCAATACTCAGTCAACGCCATCCCGCAGCGCAACAAAGCGTGTGTTGTTTACACGGAACAAAATTTTCGTTATATTTGTAACTGAAATATAGTTACAATGTAATTAGAATAATCCATGAGCCGGAAAGACAAGCTGGAGAAACGCCTGTTAGGTTTGCCATCCGATTTCACTTGGCAAGAGTTAGTCAAAGTTTTGAAGATTCATGGTTATCAGGAGTTGAAGAAAAAAGGGAAAACCGGCGGGTCGAGGCGCAAATTCATGGATGCACAGAAGAACATCATTAGTCTACATGAGCCGCATCCGCGGCCAATCGTTAAAAAATATGCTCTCAAAGAGGTGATAGAAAAGCTTGGGTTAAAATGAGCAAGTTGATTTCATACAAAGGGTATCAAGGCACGGTAGAGTACAGTGCTGATGATCAGACATTATGGGGTAAGATCATAGCGATCAATGATCTTGTTACGTACGAGGGCACTTCTGTACTGGCAATTAAGAAAGCATTCAAAGAAGCGGTTGAAGATTATTTGGAGCTGTGCAAGGAACTCGGCAAATCTCCGGACAAGAGCTTTAAAGGGGTTTTCAATGTTCGAGTCTCTACGGAAACCCATCGCGCAATTGCAGTTGCAGCCCAATCAAAAGGAGTGAGTCTAAATGAGGCCGTGGCCAGTGCATTGCGAATGTATGTGAATGAACTGCCAAAGTCAGTTGTTTCTGAGCCAGCTGTTCAAATGGCCGGCAAAGCAAAGCGAGTAAAGAAACCAGCAAGTAAAAAGCGTGTTGTAAAAAAGGTTTCTGGAAGGCCGCGGAAGAAACGTTCAGTTGGTGCTAAGAAGAAGAAAAAATAGAATCTCCTGGTTACTCAAAACTCAAACTCCAATTGCCCCATAAAGCGATCGGTATGCTCTAGCCCTTCAAAGTTGGATACTGTCAGGCCAATAAGTCTGATGCCTCTTTCGAGATCAGAAACCGCATCCAGTAGTTTGATTCCTTCGCTATAGATCTGTTCATTAGTGTATACCTCCGCCAGCGTATTACTCCTAGTCACCTGCTGGAAGTCGCTGTATTTCATTTTTAAAGTCAGTGTTTTCCCTGAAGTCTTTCCCGGACTTGCTCCGGAATCGGCTTTGTTCACCCTCCTAATCAGAATTTCAGCGATATGTTCTATCTCCTCCACAATAGCCTCACGCGTTGTGAGGTCTGTACTGAATGTGCGTTCAGCACCCAAGGATTTGCGAATGCGATTCGGATTCACTGCGCGCTCATCGATACTGCGAACGATGTTGTAATAGTACCTACCCGCTTTGCCAAACCAATTCACCAATGTCTTTCGGTCATGCTGTTTCAATTCCAGTCCAGTGAAGATCCCTTTCTCATGCATTTTCTTAGCCGTCACCTTTCCGACACCGAAGAATTTTTCAATGGGCAGTTGCTCGATGAAGCGCTCAGCCATTTTCGGCGTCACCACAAAACTGCCGTTCGGTTTGTTCTGATCAGAAGCGATTTTCGCTAGGAATTTGTTGTAGGAAATTCCTGCGCTAGCGGTGAGTTGGGTTCGCTCCAAGATCTTCTTTCGGATCTCATCCGCTACGTCCATCGCGTAAGGCATTCCGAATTTGTTTTCGGTAACGTCCAAGTAGGCTTCATCCAAGGAAAGCGGTTCGACTAAATCGGTGTATTCGGTGAAGATGTCTCTGATCTGAGCCGACACCTCCTTGTAGACATCAAACCGATGTGGCACGAAGATCAACTCCGGACATTTCCGGATCGCCGTTACAGAAGGCATCGCTGAACGCACACCGAACTTTC
>CAZPEQ010000451.1:0-2390 GCA_964585605.1 uncultured Weeksellaceae bacterium
GGTCGAATCGGTTGTCGGAAATCCAAGCGAAGGGATATTGGATCATGTTCAAGTGTCTGAGCAACTTGAATATGAGAGAAAGGAGAATATCCTCTTAGTGAAACTCAAACGTGCTATGCAGGAGGGCAGTTCGGCAAACATGACCATTACTTACCATGGTACCCCTCGTGAAGCAAAGAATCCGCCTTGGGATGGAGGTTGGATCTGGAAAACAGATCAAACGGGAAGTCCTTGGATGAGCGTGGCCTGTCAAGGTCTTGGAGCAAGTGTCTGGTTTCCTTGCAAAGACCACCAGAGTGATGAGCCGGACGAAGGCGCAGAGTTGCACATTATTGTTCCAGATTCTTTGGTAGGTGTGGGTAACGGACGACTGACCGATACAATGGAATTCACCGACGGCAGCGTCATGTATAGTTGGGAGGTCACCAATCCTATCAATAGCTACAATATCATACCATACATAGGCAAGTATGAGCACATAGCAGATAGCGTGTCTGGGCTTAACGGAACATTGACCTTGGACTATTGGGTGCTAGAAGGGAATGTAGAAAAAGCCGTGAAGCACTTTGCAGAAGTAAAACCGATGATGGTGTGTTTCGAGGATTGGTTCGGCCCCTACCCTTTCTATGAGGACGGATATAAGTTAGTAGAGAGTCCGCACCTGGGTATGGAACATCAAAGTGCTGTCGCCTACGGAAATGCCTACAAGATGGGTTATCGTGGTCGGGATCTAAGTGGATCAGGAGTAGGGTTACAGTTCGACTTCATCATTATCCATGAGAGCGGACACGAATGGTTCGGCAACAACATCACCACGACAGATATAGCTGATATGTGGGTGCATGAAGGCTTCACAGCTTATTCCGAGACCGTATATGCAGAATGCCTATTAGGTAAGGACAAAGCAGAACAGTATGTGCGCGGCACGCGACGTGCTATTCGCAACGACAAACCGATCATTGGTCCGTACGGTGTTAATAAGGAAGGCAGCGGCGATATGTACTACAAGGGAGCGAACATGTTGCATATGATCCGCTTCTATATGGGAGATGAGAATTTTAAACAGGCTTTGCGCGCGATGAACATTGAATTTCGGCATAGCGTGGTGACAAGTGAACAGATTGAAAGTTTCCTAAATGAGCGCTGTCAAATGGATCTAACGGCCATATTCGACCAATACCTGCGCAATAAGGAAATGCCCCGATTGGAGTATAAGTTGAAGAACAAGCAACTTCAAATGCGTTTGTCTCGATGCATGAAAACCTTCACTTTGCCTATCCATTTTGCGTTAGACGATGAACAGTTCGTCCAGGACGTAGGGCAAGAGTGGGTGATCGTTGAAAAGAAGATCGGTAAGAAATTTAATCTTGCAATAGAGCCCAATCTCTTGATAAAGGTGCAAGAGGTACCAAGTGGAAGACAATAGCATAGGATCGAAAGATCCAATGTGAATAAGTGTTTCGGTACAGCAAGGCTCGGCTTTTTACTTTTGAAGTCTCCGAAAACCTGAGCCTTTCCGACCAATATGCCGCAATTCTCGCACCTTCATTGTCATACCCAGTTCTCATTACTTGATGGCGCGGCTTCCATAAAAGGGCTGTTCAAAAAAGCCGTGGAAGATGGTCAACCGGGTCTTGCCATCAGCGACCATGGCAATATGTTCGGAGCCTTCAAATTCGTAGCCGAAGCAGCCAAGTATAACAAGCCGGGTTCCTCCCCTACGATCAAGCCGATCGTAGGTTGCGAGTTCTACTTGGTTGAGAATCGGCATCAAAAACAATTCTCTAGAGAGGTGCGCGATAAGCGCTATCACCAACTTCTATTGGCGAAGAATGCGCAAGGCTACAAGAATCTGACTCAGCTTTGCTCTTTAGGTTATATCGAAGGATTTTATAGTAAATACCCACGTATCGATAAAGAATTGGTGTTGAAGCACCATGAAGGGTTAATCGCTACAACCTGCTGCTTGGCAGCTAGTGTCCCTCAAGCCATATTGCGAAAGAGTGAAGCTGAGGCTGAGGCTGAGTTCCGTTGGTGGTTTGACCTATTCGGCGAGGACTTCTACATCGAGCTACAGCGGCATGATATAGCGGATCAAAACACCGTAAATGAAGTGCTGCTTGGTTACGCGGCCAAGTATGGCGTAAAAGTGATCTGTAGCAACGACAGTCATTACGTTGACCAGCAAGATGCAAACGCCCATGATATCCTCTTGTGCATAAACACAGGTGAGAAGCAGGCTACGCCGAAGATGAAAGACTTCGACGAGAATGGGGGCAAAATGAAAGGAACTCGATTCGCATTCGCGAACGACCAGTTCTATTTCAAGACCCAAGCTGAAATGGGTAAGGTCTTCCACGACCTACCTCAGGCCTTGGATAACACCAATG
>CAZPEQ010000452.1:0-2388 GCA_964585605.1 uncultured Weeksellaceae bacterium
GAACGGGAGGGACATCTTAGAACTAATTGGAACGTTGTTTTCAACCGCAGGAATCCAGTCAGGCATTTTACGAACTATTCCGACCGCTTCCTTATCTAAATCTTCTGAAATACCTCTAATTACTTCTTCGTTGATACATTTTCCGATTGAGTCGATTTCAAAATACACGTAAACAGTCCCCTCAATTCCTGATTTCATAGAATGCTCTGGGTAAGACATGTTTTCATGAATGAATTTTGCCAACGCTTCTTCTCCACCAGGAAATTGAGCAGGGGTTTGTGCAAACCCGTTCATTGCAATTAGGGTTCCTAGTAAAAAATGCAAGTAGAGTTTCATTTACACTACAGTAGTGGCTAGCGTACCTAGATGGAGAGCTGCTTAGTCAAAGGCATATTAAGCCTTTACTCTTTGATGATCCTGCCGAATCGACGCTGCTCGTTGCTACTTAATTCAACGACGTAAATGCCGCTGTTCAAGTCCGAGAGGTCGATCGTATGCAGTCCACTCGTTGAAATACGCTCATTCAACACAACAGCACCTAGCGTATTGTATACGTTCAATGTTGATCCAACAAGATCACTAGTAACGTTCACGTTCACCAATCCGCTTGTCGGGTTGGGGTACATGGTCAACTCCGTTTGACTGACTTCTTCAACACCTACGGATGTAAGGCAGAACTGATGGGTAATAGCGTTAGCGAATTGCCCATTGCCAGAGACATAACCGGTCGGGAGTGCATCATACACTGAATACGATCCGTTGCCCTGAGCGCAGCACATACCATCGCCGAACAGGTCTCTTACGGTCAATTCATAACACCCAGTTCCTAGACACCAGATCGTGCGTACTAAGGTGCCGGCAGCTCCATCATTGTACGGGCCGCCTGAATGCAATAAGGTGCCGCTGTCATCTACCAATTCCCAAGTCGTTTCACTACCAAAATCGTCAGGCCATACATCGAAAACGATATCAATCGATGGTAAGTAAGCGATCACCTTGATCACTGAGGTATCGTTAACAAAGTTCTGATCGGCAAAACCATTCGGATTGGTAGTAAATACCCTTAAATCGTGATTGCCTGCAGGGGCTGCAATGGCAGGAAGGGAAAAGTTCGCGGTCTGCAATGACGTTAACGTTCCGATGAAAAGCGTAGAACTGACCGGACCATTATCCCATTGCCAATTAACAAGAACAGAATCGACTGGATCATTACCGTGATTCTTAATCGTCACTTTCGGGGAGACCAGTGAATCATCGCAGAGGATGAAATCAACTTCTTGGATAGAGGAGATACCTGCATCGTTGTCATGTGGTAGGCCAACGACGACGCCTGCACACCCACCACTGGTTGTAGTTCCACCACCACCAAAACTGCCATTGGGACAGAAGCGATCGAGTTTATCACAACACCCGCCCAGGTAGGGTTTAAGTAATGGCCAACTCACATCGAAACGACCATAGAAATCGTCTGTGATACTGGAGCAGCTTGCAGATCCTCCAAAGAGTTGTCCTATTAGATGCCCACTGGTGCTCCAGAGGCCTGATCCTGAAGAGCCTGGCTCAGTGGTTCCATCATCCCATGCACCAACGTTCCATACATCTGCACCACTCCAAGTGGTTTGGGTCGGAAGGTCATAATCAAAACTGAACTTCTTGATATCTCCAGAAGGGTGATGAATGCCATACGTGCTGTCAGGAACAACACCAGTGGTATCCCAACCCGCATAGCATACCTGAAATGTGTCGGGGATATTGCTCGCTATTTCTAAAAGTGCCATATCCGTTCCTGCACTGTTAACCAACAGTGTTGCTCCACTTACGGTGTAATTCAGTGGGCCGTTCAAATTCATCATGCAATCCGAGCTTTCCCAATGAAAACGAAATATCCAAGTGGCCACACTGCCACTCAAGCAGTGATCCGCCGTTAAAAAGTAAGGGGTAGAATCTTGCGCGCAATTGTTGATCACCGTTCCCGTGCAGAACCCATTTCCTCCCGTAGTGATAATCGCGACCGATGAAATATCAGCACGATAGGGATCACCGATCGGGCAAATGACATTGTTGTTGCACGCTCCAGAATCTCCAAGCCCTTTCATCCAACCCCAGATATCTCGATAGGCGTGTGTGACCTGACCGATCTTCAAGACTCCTTGGCCTAACTTACTTGCTGGTTCTTGGTATTCAATGATGATCTCATCCCCAGGTAAGGATTGCACCCCGAGTACCCCGTGACCGCCATCTTCAATACGATTCCGCTGATCGAATGCGCCCAGCTTGTGCTTCATATCTGGTGTATAGACAAACACTTTACCTCCCTGAGGTACTTCGAATTCGTGAAATTCGAAATTGATACCGTAGGCTCCCTTACTTCTGATAGTTACACGCCAT
>CAZPEQ010000453.1:0-2385 GCA_964585605.1 uncultured Weeksellaceae bacterium
CGGTGTCTACATTATTCGATAGAACTACTGTTTTAACCGCTTCTGTCAATCGATCTGCTAGCGCATCGTTCATGCCTTGGGTCAATAACCCTTTATTCAATGAATCTAATCCACCTCTGCGGATATTTGAACCGATGTCTGCACCTATTCCATAGCTGACCGAGTCGACCATTGCCTGTGCAGCTGTACCTTTTTGGCCAGCAACTTGATCAGAACAGGCGAATAAGCCAAGGCAAAGAAGGAACGAAACCGTTATTGGTAATCTCATTAGTGTATCCATGTTTAAGCTGCGAAAGTAACCGTTAGAACAGCGTTATCACCGCAATATCTCTGCCATCTTCGTATGATACGCCTCAAATTTGGCGAGATCGTTGTGCCTCCCTTTGTCAATTGTGATCATTTCGCGGTAGGTATCTACGGGCACACAACTGTACAGTCGTAATGCGCTCTTATAGGGCACGACCAGGTCTTTTTTTCCATGGAAAATGTACACCGGAACGGTCACCTTACGAATGGTGAGGTCATTGCTGAACGGATAACGTAGCAGCCATTTATAAGGTAAAAAAGCAGCGTAATGTTTCGCTACGTCGTACAGATCAGCAAAAGGGGTTTCCAATACCAAGCATTTCGGTTGCTTTTCAGCGGCAACCCTTACCGCTAAAGCGCTCCCCAAGGAACGGCCATAAACAATAACACGGTCCTCACCCGTACGTTTGAGCGCCTCTTGGTACCATTGGTCTGCATCTTTGAACAAGGCACTTTCACTTAGTTTGCCTTTGCTTTTGCCATACCCTCGGGGATCAGGCATAAGGACATCATAATCGTTGGCGATGAAGTAGCGTGCATTCTTGGCCCATCGCTTCAAGGTTCCTGTATTGCCATGAAAATAAAGGACTAACCCTTTCGGCTTGGCTGCGTTGAAATACAAGGCATGCAAGCGTTTTTGATCGAACGAACGAAGAAAGACCTCTTCATGCGCGAGCTTGACTTTGTACTTATACTTGCGTTTGGTCGGGAAACGAACGAAGATCAACTTCTCCTGTATCAGGTAGTAGAACACGCATATACCGAGGTATAGCACGGTAAGGATTACGACAACTGACAGGAAAACAAGCATTTATGTCACAAAACTATCGTGTTTACGTATCATCTTTGCGTTTCATGCCAGCTTTAAACTACACTGTTTGTTGTCTATTCTTGGTGGTCTCAGTTTGCTGCACAGGACAACGAAGTATTAATAACAAAGATCTTACCGTAAGTCTGACCGGTGGAGGAGCTTTGTATAAGCTGGACCTAGATACGGTGCCGCGACCAGCAAAGTTCCGCGTAACACCTTCCGTTGGCTTTACGTTCACTTACAGTGTTACCAACCGCATTGCTTTGGGCATGCGTTTTGATCGAACAGATGCGGAGCGGTCTTCGTTTTTTGATAAAGGAAGAACCACCAGTTACTCTTTTCTTGCGGCCTACAGGCCTTTCGTTAATGACCAGAATTATTTGGAAGCCCGGGCTGGCATAGGAACAGGAATAACTGCCTTCAGGCAGATCGGTCGGTCCTTCTACTCAAGAGGTACCGGAAGTTTGTTGCGAGCAGGTATTTCTTGGGTGCGCTTCCTTACCGCAGGCTTTGGTCTCAAATTCGATGTAAGTGGGTACGTTCACAGCGCCAATGAGATTAGAACTCCAGACGGCGAACAAGAGTGGTTCAGGGGGCCGGACAGCTCTGTATTGACCAGCCGCGTGCGTATGGCCACGGTGGGATTTCTTGTCAAGTATTGATGCTGAACCGCTCAGAGCGTTTATACTTTTCTATCGGACTGGCCTTGATCATCGTGTTCTTGATCGTTGAATTATTAAATGGCAGGCTTTGGATGAACGACATGCGGGTGTATGTCGGCGCAGCGGAAGCTTTACGGAACAATACCCCCGTTTATGGTGTAACGTTTGGTCTTGAATCTGGCTTTTTCAAATACGCGCCCGCTACCCTTTATCCATTCTTAGTATTAACCCTCTTACCAATCCCAGCGGCGCAGATATTGTACTTCATCTGCATAGGTATTTGTGCCTTACTTTCAACGCTCCTTACCCGACATCTTGTTGCGGCGCATTCGCTTACACCGCGCGTACGACCAGTATTCCTATTACTTGCAATAACACTGCTAGCCGCAGTGCATTGGCACAGGGAATTGCATTTGGGTAACATTAACCTGCCTATCCTATTATTGCTGTTGCTTGCGTACCGGTTTCTGTTGCAAGAACGCTGGCTCTCTGTAAGTTTGGCGATTGCAGTCGCCTTGCTTTTCAAACCCCATTTTCTACTACTGATACCGCTGCTCCTCTGGCATAAACGATGGCGAGAAGCCTTGGGTAGTATCGCCATTACCA
>CAZPEQ010000454.1:0-2381 GCA_964585605.1 uncultured Weeksellaceae bacterium
GAAGGAACGGTGTGCTGTAAGGCAGAGAGGCCTGGTCAGGATCACTTCCATCAATCGTGAAACGAATGTCTGCGCCAATGGTGGACGTTGTCAAGGTGATTAAGGGAGCAGCGGGGAAGAGGCCTCCTGCAGGAGAAATACTGACTGGGTTAACAGATGGAAGTGTTACGGTTTGGTTTTCGTAGTAATAAACCTGCGCCGTGTACTTCCAAGGGCCAACAAAATCAATGTCTCCGTCTTGATCCGAATCTCCGGCGACTCCACTGTACATACCGGTTCCATTTCCAGAGGCAATAATATGTTGAGTCCATGCGGTGCCTGATCCATCGTCGTTCGTGAAAACGAACACACCTGTTTCACCGAATGATTTCCCTCCGTAAACATCAAGGTCTCCGTCGTTGTCCACATCCGCAAGGATGGCCTGATGATTCTTGTCGAAATTTGCTTGGATCACATGTTTGATCCATGTTGTTCCGTTGTTCTGGTTCTCGAACCAAGCAAGGTCTGAAGCATTGCCTTCAGCGGAAGCAAAGTACACATCAAGGTCGCCGTCTCCGTCTATATCTTCGGCCAAAGTTTTTACAGAATTATTCAGTCCAGAAACCGTAGCGTTGTAATACTGCGCATCAATTACGATCTGATTCCATGTTCCTGCACGGGTGCCGTTGTTCAAATAATAATAGCCGTTCAGCACGAGTTCAGGAAAACCGTCTCCGGTAAGATCTGCGCAATATTGACCTTCTCTTGGATGCCAGTTATTCTGAATGAAATGTTCCGTCCAGTCGGTAAGTGAGTTCTGGTAATAAATACGTGTGCCTTGGTTACCCAGGTTTCGTACCACAATATCCATTTTTCCATCCTGGTCCATATCAACGATATCCAGCCCTTGCATGTGGTAGGCATTATAACTTGTGGGTAGCGCCTTTATGATGTGTTGGGCCCAAGTGCCCTGTGCATTCCCCCCAGGGTTCTCATACCAGTACACGAAACTGACACTGCCATTGCCATGAAAATCTGCTGTCAGAACGAAATCCAGATCGCCGTCACCGTCCATATCATATGGCTCTGAATCGCCAGTAAAAGGTCCGGGCTTGCTTGGATTGAACACGTGTTCTGTCCAATTTGGCGCCTCGAACCAAGAAAATACCTTGGCTCCGCCAGAATGCTTGCCTCCTTCAAAACAGGCAATATCCTCATCTCCATCACCATCAAGATCGGCCATGAAAACGGAGGTCGCATGGTCGCTGATTTGTACACGTGGCGCGAAGTTGGGTTGCGATAGAGTCAGCAGCGGCAAGCAAATAACCAGTATGTTCAAGAATGGGCGCATGAAGTATTTTTGGTAAGAGCTTTAAGATATTTCTCGAAGGTACATTACGCGCTTAACGCACGCTTCAAGCTTGATGTGGTTACTGTTACCGCGTAGCGCAACCGGCGAAGGAGTTCGTGAATCCCGAATCGAAGAACAGACCCTCATGAATGGATAGGATCGCCCTAATATGCTTGAACATACGTAACCGTTGGCGAAATCTATTTTACCATTAAATTTGGCGCATGAAACTCTCAAACTTTATTACGGTGATATGCCTCCTTGTTGCGGGCGCATTAACCGCTCAGACCTTTTCTCCGGCCTTTCAAGGTTATAGTAGAAAAAAGACCACCTTCATAACCATGAAGGATGGTTCGGAGCATTCCGTGATCATTAAGAAGCTATTCTTCAAGAAAGGATTGATCGATGACCTGAAAGTGGAACTCGCCAGCAGCGGAAAGAAAGTAAAGATCAACCCCGAGGATATCGATCACATGTACATTCCGCCTAGTGGATTGGCTAAGATCAACCAGAAACTTGAGGCGGCTACCGACATCCAGAAAATAGAAGACGGAGAACTATCCTCAGAGCACCTAGATGAAGGTTACTTGTACATGGAATCATCACGCGTGCAGGTTAAGAAGAATAAAACGCAACATTGCATGCTCCAGTTAATGAACCCTAAGTTCAGTAAGAAGATCAAGGTGTTCAACGACCCTTATGCTAAAGAGGAAGCCAGTTTAGGTGTAGGACCTGTGAAGGCCGTTGGAGGCTTGGCCAAGTCTTACTATGTGAAGAAGGAAGGCGAGAAGATCGCTAGGCGTGTGAAGAAGAAGGAATACAAAAAGGACATGGACGAGGTCTTCGGCGAGTGTGACGCAGTTGTCAAGAAGTACGGAGCGGACCCCAAATGGAAGGAATTCGAAATGTTCATTTACGATTACTCTACCATGTGTGAATGAGTTAACATACACAAGAGCAAAAAAGGCTGACCCTCAGGTCAGCTTTTTTGTTTATAGTGTCTCGTCCTAGAATAGGTTGACACAATTCCGTCTTAAAATGGAAAAGTCAG
>CAZPEQ010000455.1:0-2378 GCA_964585605.1 uncultured Weeksellaceae bacterium
CTCTTCCGAATCTCAGTTTGTCTTTGTGCACGTACTTCTTCTTCAACAATACCAAGTTTGCCTTTCTACAAAAGAATGCGAAGGCTACTACATCTGGGTATTGCCTGGTTCGTGGATCCGCGATTAATGCAACCGATAGCGCATTCAGATAACTTATCGCGTTCGGCGAGAATAACGCTTCCGGGGGTGACTGAACAAAATCATCCAGAGTCGGTTCTTTAGGGAAATGGTATGTTATATCATTAAGCACTTTCTTCATAGGTATCGCTACAGCCTCTTATTTCTGCACTTTTTAATCTGCCGTTGACCTTAAAATATTTTCCTGATCGACCACATGGGCAATCATCTTCTCCTAATAGTGTTCCTATATCGGTGGTTAGCAAACAGTGCCCAGGATAGCTTTTTGGGAGGATTGAAAGTACTTGAATAATACCCTCTTCTCCGAAGTCTGCGAGTGAAAAATCAGATGCCCGTCGAATGAGAATGTCAGAATAAATGGGAGTGTGGTAGTGACCGAATTTACATTGCATGGCAATGGTTCCGGTTTGCTCAGCCATGCCATAATAATCATGTACGCGCTGAATGCCGCAAACAGTATTCAATCCGTCCATGAACGCTTTCGGGGAAACGGCTTCACGTTCGAGTTTTTTCCATCCTCCGCCGTGAACTAGAATTGCATTTGATAAATCTAATCGAACGCCCGATCGTATTAGTGCTTTGTAAAAATGTAGGTATACGATGTAGGTGAAACCGAATACTAAAATGGGTTCATTCTGGTGACTTCTCAAAAACGCCTGCACCCGCTCAACATCCAAATTCATGTGTTCGTCCAAAGCAAATATTCGCTTTGTTCCAAATAGAGAAAACCCTAATATGCCTGCGGTGCGTGCAGTGATGTCCTTTGAGGTTTTAACGGCATTTTCCGCATCTAATATGATCAAAGGAAGCCGCTGGTCTCCAATGAACGAAGACACGATTCTACTAAGCACTTTTCTTTGGGCTACGGTTGAGGCTTTGTCCAGAAAAATTCTTGATACGCCCTGTCCTGTGGTTCCTGATGAGGTGACCGTTTTAATGATTTTCTCTTGGGAGACGCTACTCAAGTCAAAGTCCTTGAACAGTTGAACGGGAAGAAAGGGAATAGCAGGATAATGATGTTCTTTTTCAGGGTCGAAGCCGACGGCATCTATCATTCTCCTGTACGGCTCACAGTTCGAGTAGTGGTGTTTGCACAACTTTGTAAGACAGGAACTCATTAGTTCTTCCTTCTCCTTCTTGCGCAAGGAGTATGGGGCTAAGTGGAGAATGTCATTCAGGTTCATGGATTCTCCAATTGATGGAAATTGACCTTTCCAACTGGGTTTTGAGGAATTGCCGTGGAGTAACGAACGGTATACGCCTGAGGGTGAATGCGCAACTGCCTGGAGATCAACTCTTCTATTTCAGCAATTTTTGTTTGGTTTGTGGTATACACGATCAGATGATCATCTTTCCCTGCACACGCACATTCCGTAACAGTATTCAACAAACAGTTTAGTTCATCAAGATTGATTCTACGACCATGTATTTTAATGATTCTCTTCTTTCGTCCTTTGATGAAGTAAAATCCATCGGTGTCTCTGCATGCTAGATCTCCTGTAAGCAACCTTCCCTGATTTTGATCTTCTTTTTTGAGGTCTTCGCCACCGATGGCATAGCCCATCGAAACGTTGATGCCTTGGTAAACCAGTTCGCCAACGATGTCATTCTCTACAATGGGGGCTCCCTTCTCGTCGATCAAACTCAATGCTCCACCGGGAACAGGAATTCCGATGCTTCCTAACTTTTCTAAGGCGTATTCAGGAGGTAAGTAACTTATTCGAGCAGTTGCTTCGGTTTGGCCATACATTCCAAAAAACTGTTTGCCTGTGCGGTCGCAAAACTCGGCAATGGCTTTGTTTACTTCAAGATTCATTTTCCCACCTGCTTGGGTCAAGGTTTTTAAAGATGGCAGATTCATGTTGGTGAATCGAAGTTTGGAAAGCACTTCAAACGTGTAGGGAACTCCTGATAGGGAAGTGGCTTTCTGATTTTTCAAGAAGTCCCAAAAGCTTCTTTCCATCAATGTTTTTGAAGTCAGCAGCAGTGTTGCACCGGTTAACATGTGACTGTTTATGACAGACAAGCCAAAGGAATAGCTCATGGGCAGCGTGGTGATGGGCCGCTCTGTTTCATTCAATGATAAGTAGGAAGCAATTGCTGCTGCATTTCCCTCAATTGCTTCATAACTGATTCGAACGAATTTTGGACTCCCTGTGCTCCCTGATGTGGTTAGAAGTAAAGCCAGGTTATCGTGCAGTGGGAAACAGTTCTTTGTATCAAGCTTTACTAAGGAGTAA
>CAZPEQ010000456.1:0-2373 GCA_964585605.1 uncultured Weeksellaceae bacterium
CGGATCAACTCGTACAAACCCTAACTGCGAAGGGGATAAAAAACCTCTACCTCCATTTTGATGTGGACTGTCTTGACCCGAACGAATATGAACACACCTACTACCAAGTTGAAAATGGAATGGCCATCTCGGAGGCGGAAGAATGCATAGACGCCCTAAGAGCTCGTTTCAATATTGTTGGTACTTGTATCTTAGAATCAACCGCAACCACCGTTCAGGCATTACGGCCTATTGAGGGTATTGTCACTTCGCTCTTGAAATAAGCACATTATCTTGACAGCAATTCGAGCAGCCATGCATTTATCGTCAACATGTCTTATTCTGTGCCTTGGACTCTTTGTTGCCTGTAACAGTGTACATGATGAAAGCAAGGCCCTAGACCTTCCGGGAGATGGATACCACGTGCAATTAAAACAACGTAGCAAGGCGAAAATTCCGAGCACACATGGCGAGGTTTACGTGGGCATTAATGATATAACGGGTGGACAAACCGTATTGACCGTTGCTGATGAATCCGATCAGCTGCTCCGCAAACCGATCCATGAAGGAGAGTCGCTTTCTTTTGATTTCGGTTCGAAGACCTACGAAATCGAATGCGTTGAATTGGTCAATGTGCTGATCGGCACTGACGTAGGCAATTTCAAGCTCACCGAATCAGGTGATCACCCCCATGAAGGAGACAAGGTATCGGAAGCCCAAAAGATCGAAGCCTTGATCCAGACGGTAGCTGCATCAAATGTGACCTTCATTCGCAATGGAACTGAACACAGCGCGGCGGAAGCCGCGGATCACTTGAGAAGCAAATGGAAGCGCGCAAGAGGAAAAGTCAAAACCTTGGATCAGTTCATTGAAAACATCGCATCCAAGTCTTCCATGAGCGGGCGACCTTATCAAGTACGAACAGCAGACGGCGAACTTATCAACGCGGCCGATTGGTATGCTCAACTGCACTGAATCAGGTACTTTTTGTTCTTATTATTTACCACAACTTGGGATGACGGTGTTAGAATCAAATCCATCATTGACTGATCTTACTTGCACGTGATGTACAGTGTACCTACCAGATGGAACAGCGAACGCAGCGGGTGTCAAGTTCCAATCGAACAGTGTACACCCTATCGCTGAGTATACGAAAAGAGTAGAAGAACTTAAGCCTTACCGATCAGGATACATCTTTGAGCGGGAGTTGCTAAGTCCGCTTTGAAACATGCAAAACAAAGAGCGCAGGAATTGCTTCGTGGCACTAGCAGTGACCCGCTGTTCATATCCGTTATAGGCTTTGACTTTCCCGCTGCGGTCGGGCTGGTGAGTCAACTTCATGGAAAGTACCGTATATCGTCAATGCTGAAATACGTTGATCAGCTTGCAAGGAAGGTTTAAATGTTACAGGAGTAATCGTTGTGGAATGGTACCGCTATTGATCAGCCAATCATTCCTTGATCAATTGATTCAGCGAATCGGTGTCGACTTTCAAGTCCGCAGCTAGCTCAGCGAACAGTTGTTCGAAGGCCAGCGGATGTTCCATGAACTGATTAAAGGTCTCTAAATAGTCGGCTTTAGATATACCCAGTTCTCGATACATCGCATCGTAATACGAATCAATAGGGATACTTTCTTGCATTAGATCCAAACGTTCCCTGTTCCCACGAGCCTCTATTAGCAAGGAACGTTTGAGCGCTTCTTTAAACGTATCCCGAGGCAGTTTAGAACTGAACGTTGGTTCTTCCTGCACACAGGTAGCAAGAAAGAAAAATACTATCGGCAACCATCGTTTCATCGGTTGAACGCAAGACGCATTCCTGCTCGTTTATCCAGGCCCATTCCGTTTGTATACACGGTATGTCCGTTTACAAGTGTTCGTTCGATCCGGTGACTGAAGCCCGTTCCTTCTAGAGGAGACCATCCGACTTTGTACAAGATGTTATCTGGTTGCACTATCCATGGCGCATTAGGCTTAACCAAAACCAGGTCTGCATAATAGCCTTCTCGTATATAACCACGCCTATCGATATCGAACAATTCCGCAGGCGCATGACACATTTTGCGCACGAGATCTTCTTTCGTGACCTGCCCCTTATTCACTAATTCGAACATCGTAACGACGGCATGTTGGACCATTGGAGCACCGCTTGGACATGACGTATACGGATTATCTTTCTCAGCCTGCGTGTGCGGTGCATGATCCGTGGCGATCACGTCGATCACATCATCGCACACCGCTTGCATGATCGCTTTTCGATCGGCCTCTGTCTTGATCGCCGGGTTCCATTTCACCTTAACGCCTTTCTCAGCGTATGCGTATTCATTGAACCAGAGGTGGTGGATACAGGCTTCCGCCGTTACTTTTTTACTCTGGAGTGGGCCCTTATCAAA
>CAZPEQ010000457.1:0-2373 GCA_964585605.1 uncultured Weeksellaceae bacterium
CATCAATGACCTAGACGCAACGGTTAGCACCTTTGCCAACCAGCCCAATGTTACTACCCTGAATGCATTAAAAACGACCTGGCGTCAAACCCTGCTTGACTGGCAAGCCGTAGCTCCATACGAGTTTGGGGAGGCGGTGAATCAGTCTTTCGAAATCACGCACAACACGTATCCGGTGGACGCGTCCTTGATCTTGGACAACATCGTTAACGGGGGCTACAATTTAGATGCGGCGTCGAATAACGATGCGATCGGGCTGCAAGCCATGGATTACCTTCTCCATGCCAATGACGAAACAACCACGCTGCAGCTTTTCACCGCTGACTCCAATGCCCAACGCCGGGTACAATACCTTGTTGATCTTGTTGCTCAACTTAAAGGACGTAGTGACGTTCTCACTAGTGTATGGCAAGCAGGGTCATCAGAAGTAAGTGACTTCATTAACAATGACGGTACCAGTGTGGGTAGTTCACTTGGTTCATTCTTAAACGCCACTATCAAGAGCTTCGAGGGCAGCACCCGGTCTAACAAACTGGGCTTACCGGCAGGAGCGTTAACGTTCTCTATGACTCCGCTTCCGGGTCACGTTGAAGCGTTCTACGAAAACACCCATAGCATTGAGTATTTGAAAGCAAGTGTGAACGCATTCAAGAACATCTACTTAGGTGGTTCAGGTATCGGGCTAGACGATTATCTCGTCGCTTTGAATGCACAACACAATGGCATACCATTGAACCAAGCGATCCAAGATCAATTCGCGCGAATCGACGCAGATCTTGCACAACTGCAAGCCCCCCTTTCTGACCTCGTGGTGAACGACCAGCAAACAGCCTTGGATGTCTACGCTGAATTGCAAGAATTAGTCGTACTGTTCAAAGTGGACATGATGTCTGCATTGGGCGTGTTGGTCACATACCAAGACAACGACGGTGACTGATCGGTGCTCAAGGGTTTAGACCAATATCAATCGGTATTACCGTTATCTCTTTTTAGGATCGCGTTTGGTGCGATCATGGCGATCAGCCAGCTCCGTTTTGCGCTGAATGGTTGGATTGTTGATCAATACATCCTCCCGGATTTCCATTTTCACTACTTCGGTTTTTCATGGGTACCCATGCCATCAGAAACGTTCCTGTACCTCGTTTTTGGCATCGCCACGCTAAGTGCTATTTCCGTTGCTCTTGGTTTTTTCTACCGAGTAGCTATTCTAACTTTCTTTCTTTCCTTCACCTTCATTGAATTGTTAGATGCCACCTACTACTTGAACCATTACTATTTCATTAGCCTTGTCGCATTCGTACTGATCTTTCTTCCCGCCCACCATGCGCTCTCGTTGGATGTGAAATTGAAACGCGTTAAGCCCTATGCACGGGTTCAAACACTGTGCATTGCAGCTCCTCGTCTGTTGGTTGGCGGACTTTATTTCATGGCAGGTGTTGCCAAGCTTAATCCAGATTGGTTATTGGAGGCCCTGCCTATGCGTATTTGGCTACCACCGCACAGCGGCTTGCCTATCATTGGATCGCTGTTAGACGAAGCATGGATCGCTTACGTCTTTAGTTGGGCTGGTGCTTTGTTCGACCTCAGTGTTCCCTTTCTACTTTATCAAAAGCGCACGCGACTGATCGCCTTTGCGGCCGTTGTCATATTCCACTCACTTACATTCCTGCTCTTCCCAATAGGCATGTTCCCCTTCGTTATGATCTTGTGCGCAACGGTCTTCTTTGAAGCCGATGATTGGAAACGCCTGTTCCCTTTCTCACTTTCTGGATCGGACAGGCCTGTATCTAAAGGCTTTGATCTGCTCTTGAAACCCGCCTTGTTGATCGGGGTGTTCTTTGTGTTCGTTTTCCCCTTCAGATACCTGCTCTATCCGCAAGGTTTGTTCTGGCATGAACAAGGTTATCGCTTCTCCTGGCGGGTCATGCTCATGGAGAAAACAGGCAAGTGCTTCTTCTACGTGCAGCAACCTGGATCATCCGGTAAAGTGGAAATTAACAGCAGTTTGTACTTGACCGAAAGTCAGGAGAAACAAATGAGCACACAACCTGATCTCATTTTACAATTCGCACATTACCTAGAAGACCAATTCAAGAAAGAAGGCATCGTTGACCCCGCCATCTACGTACAATCTTGGGTGAGCGTGAACGGCCGAGGATCGCGCCTTTTCATTGATCCTGACATTGACCTGACCACTGTTTCTGACAACTGGAAGAACAAGACATGGGTACTTCCTTGCGATACCGTGATAACCCCTAAACAGTTTTACTGAACATGAAGGGGATCAAATCATTGCTCGTTCTGTTCAGCGTTATGGCGCTATCCGCTGCACAAGCGCAATCCATTGCGGTTACCGTTGTTGATTCGCTCCTT
>CAZPEQ010000458.1:0-2365 GCA_964585605.1 uncultured Weeksellaceae bacterium
GCTTCAGGTGCACTTTGAAGATATCGCGCCGTTCATTCAGGTCGGGCATATCCACATAGATCTGACGATCGAAACGTCCTGCCCGCATAAGGGCGCGATCCAATACATCTGCCCGGTTGGTTGCCCCTAAGATGATCACACCAGAGTTCGTTCCGAAACCATCCATTTCTGTTAGGAGCTGGTTCAAGGTATTCTCGCGTTCATCGTTACTGCCCATGCTGGCATTTTTGCCGCGGGCGCGACCGATCGCATCGATCTCATCAATGAAAATGATCGCCGGTGCTTTTTCCTTCGCTTGCTTGAACAGGTCACGTACACGACTTGCACCAACACCAACGAACATCTCTACAAAGTCAGAACCACTCAAAGAGAAGAAAGGCACTTTGGCTTCACCTGCAACGGCTTTCGCCATCAAGGTCTTACCCGTACCAGGAGGGCCTACCAACAGCGCTCCCTTTGGGATTTTGGCCCCTAGGTCAGTGTAACGTTTCGGATTTTTCAAGAAGTCTACGATCTCCGCAAGTTCCTCTTTCGCTTCGTCTAAACCGGCTACATCGTTGAATGTGACATTGGTGCTCTTTCCTCCTTCAAAAATCTGAGCGCGGCTCTTGCCAATATTGAATATTTGTCCGCCAGGGCCGCCACCGCCGCCGATCCGCCGCATGAGTAGCATCCATATGGCGATCATTACACCTAAAAAGAAGATCCAATACAAGATCTCTCTACCCCAATCATCTCGGTTGTCGTAGCTGAATTCCACTCCTGCCTCTCCGTCAGGGAACATCTGCTTATTCTCGAAATTCTCGAGATTTCCGATGGTCATTTTGTAGTGAGGGCCTTTCGAGCTGTTACCTGACCAGGTGTTGCGTTTGAAGTCGTGCTCCTTGTGCGGGTCTTTATCAAGCGCCTCTGGCTTCAGCGTAATTTCCCCAAAGAGCCGGTTAACGATCACTATTTTTTCCACTTCACCGTCAGCAACGTATTCCTTATACTCTTTAAGCGTGATCTCCTTGAGACCGCCACCATTGCTGAATAGGTTAATGGAAAGGATCAGCAATACGATGATGCCGTAGATCCAATAGAAATTGAAGCCCTTTCCTTTATCCTTGCCTTGCGGCTTTTTGCTCTTGTTATCCAAATCCTTACGTTTTGTACTATGCTACGTTTTCAAATGTCACTCTCTTGGCATCACCCCAAAGGTCCTCCAACCCATAGAACGTCCTTTTTTCTGGTGTGAATATGTGTACAACAACGTCCACGAAATCCATCAGGATCCAGTCCGAATTCTCTTTACCTTCTATATGCCATGCCCGTTCATCCAATTCAGCCTTGGCGAATTTCTCCACCGATCTGAAGATCGCGTCAACTTGCCGGTCAGACCCACCGTTACAGATCACAAAGTGGCTGGTCACAGCGTTCGCTACTTTGCTCAGGTCGAGGTGAACGATATCCTTCCCCTTGACCTCTTGGATGCCCCTGACAACTACGTCGACTAATTTTTCAGCACTGTAAGCCTCTTCAGCTTTGGTCATGCATAGTAATTTGGTGTGATCAAAAGTACGATATTCGCGCGTTGCAGCAGCATATGGATAGGTCAAGAAATAAGGAAGGAACTTCGGTCTTTAATGCGCCGATCATTCACTTGTCTTCGGTAGGAAGTACCAACAATTATGCTGCCGAACTGATCAGAACTGGCGAGGTGGCACATGGAACCGTCATTTTGGCCGATGAGCAAACTGCCGGCAAGGGACAGCGGAATAACAGCTGGGTCTCTGCGCCGGGATTAGATCTGACCTTCACCTTGATCGTCAAGCCGCATGATCTAGCTGTGAATAAACAGATCAGCTTAAGTCATTTGGCAGCTATTTCCGTGAAAGAGATGTTGAGACGCTCGGGCGTCACCGCGGAGGTAGGTATCAAGTGGCCGAATGACATCATGGTCAAAGACAGGAAGATCGCAGGCATCCTCATTGAGAATTCTCTAATTCAGGATCGCTTAGAGTTTGCATTGGTAGGTGTAGGTGTGAATATTGGCCGAAACGATTTCCCCGAAGTACTTCGGGCCACTTCCTTGAGCATGATCATGGAGCGCAAATTCGTGATCAAGAACCTGCTGGATCTCTACTTAGCTGCATTCAAAGAACGGTATGAACGCTGGTGTGCCGCAGGAAATGATTTTATTGACCTAGACGAACACCTGTGGAAGAAAGGAATCTGGTGTGATTTTGAATTAGACAATCAGGACATTGTTTCTAAGCCGTTGACAGTCAGCAGTAATGGACAGTTGGTTGTTGAGCTGGGAGATGGCACGGTACAGGCCTTTGGCACGGAAAGGCTGAAGCAGAAGCGTTAAGTCCTAGGGCAG
>CAZPEQ010000459.1:0-2358 GCA_964585605.1 uncultured Weeksellaceae bacterium
TGATAAGGATCTTACCTTGACTCACTGTCAGGTTCTTGACCTCTGACTCAAATTCAGCCCTTAACTCAGCCTCTGCCAGCTTCATGTACCTCTTTTGATCATCTTGCGCGGTGATCTGCGCCAAGTCATATTCGTATTCGTGGATCAGACGTGAGGCAATGCGGGCATATGGGTAAGAACGGGTCACATTTCGCTCTAAACGGTTGTACTTACGCCGTTCGCGCGCCGTTCTTGGTCGATATGGAGCTGAGATGTTGGCTGGGCGTAAAGTGACCACGGCAACGGTATCTCCGTCAATAACGTCTGCCCGGGAATAATGCGGCATGCGCTCTGGCACAGGAGTAGACTGCTGGGTTTGTGCTTGCAGCACGGGTGCGCACGCTAAACCACAAAGCAATATGATAATTCGGAAATGCATGTCTCAACCCATGAAGGCCTCCTTTTAGCAACGCAAAAAGAAGGCCGATCATTCTCGTTATACGTGCTAGCGCCTACGAAGTTTCCACGCACCTGCCTCCACTTCTACCTCCGGGGTGTGTTTATTTTCCTGAAAATCAGAGTCATAAACACCAGAAGTTAAAGCTATTTCCCCCAGTCTTGAATCCGCGATCATTACGTCCTTAGGGGTAAAATGATCACGAACGAAGTGGGTATCGTAATTACCCGATACGAAGCTTTCATGACCCATTACGTACTGACCGAATGGTAAGGTCGTGGTGATTCCTCCTATAACGTAGTCTTTTATAGCCACTTTCATGCGCTCAATCGCCGCTTCTCGCGAATCTGCGTGCACAATGAGCTTGGCGATCATAGGATCATAGTTGATCGGTATAGTCATGCCTTCCACAAAACCGTCATCAACACGCACTCCCTCACCTTCCGGCAGGCGGTATACTTCTAATGTACCTATATCGGGTAAGAAGTTATTGGTAGGGTCTTCCGCGTAAACGCGCACTTCTATTGCATGTCCTTTTATGCGCAAGTCTGCTTGTGTGAAGGAGAGTTTTTCGCCTCGCGCCACTTTGATCTGCTCTTGTACTAGATCCACACCTGCTATCAACTCACTTACGGGGTGTTCCACCTGCAAGCGGGTATTCATTTCCATGAAATAAAAGGCCCCATTATCGTCCAATAAGAACTCTACAGTTCCTGCGCCCACATAATCACAGGATCGGGCCACGTTAATGGCGGCTTCACCCATACGCGCCCGCTGCTCTTCGGTTAGCACTGCACTTGGTGCTTCTTCAATGACCTTCTGGTGCCTACGCTGTATGCTGCACTCTCGCTCGAACAGGTGTACGATATTGCCGTGCGTATCGGCCAATATCTGAATCTCGATGTGCCGCGGCCCGCGCACGTATTTTTCAATGAACACGCTTCCATCGCCAAAGGCATTCTCAGCTTCACTAATGGCACGGGAGAGGCCTTCCTCCAGCTCATCGGCATTCTCCACAATACGCATGCCTTTACCGCCGCCACCAGCAGCAGCTTTCACCAGGACAGGGAAGCCGATCTCTTTGGCTACTTGCATGGCTTCCGCCTTGTCCTCCACCGCACCTTCGGTACCCGGGACTAAAGGAATGCCATAAGCTTTAACGGTTTCCTTAGCAGCTAGTTTGTCGCCCATGAGTTCCATCGCCTTGGGAGATGGCCCAATGAGGGTGATCTGCTCCTGGTCTAACCGACGTGCAAATTCAGCACTTTCCGATAAAAAGCCATAGCCAGGATGTACGGCATCTACCTGCAACTCTTTACAAGCGGCAATGATCTTGTCGATCACCAAGTAACTTTCGTTAGAAGGCGCAGGCCCCAGGTGATATGCCTCATCGGCGAATTGCACGAACGGAGCATACTTATCCGCATCAGAGTACACGGCCACCGTAGCAATGTCCATTTCCTTCGCAGAACGCATCACCCGCAAGGCGATTTCTCCCCGATTCGCGACCAGTAACTTCTTCATATGATCAAGCCAAGACCTCTTTCACTCGATCAGCTGCATCTTGTAGCAATACGGCAGACAACACTTCCAACCCAGAGTTGTCAATGATCTCCTTAGCCTCTTCCGCATTGGTACCCTGCAAGCGCACAATAATGGGCACGCGCACTTCTCCAATGTTCTTGTACGCATCTACCACCCCTTGGGCAACACGATCACACCGTACAATTCCTCCAAAAATGTTGACCAAGATGGCCTTAACCCGCTCATCACGCAAGATGATGCGGAAGCCTTTCTCTACGCGTTCGGCATCAGCGGTACCACCTACATCTAAGAAGTTAGCCGGTTCTCCGCCGCATAGTTTGATGATATCCATGGTGGCCATGGCCAAGCCTGCACCGTTAACCATGCAACCCACGTTA
>CAZPEQ010000460.1:0-2354 GCA_964585605.1 uncultured Weeksellaceae bacterium
TGGACTTACTGAGAATTAGTTGACCACCAGTCGCCATCCTTTCTTCTTGAGGTATCGATCAGAAAGAGTAGCACTACCCCAAACGGTAAGAATAACGCCCACTAACGTGAGGGTCAAGTACGGGATCGGGTTGAACACTGCACCTCCCAAACGCGTGAGTACTAAGACTAATGGCAAAGCGCTCAGGCTCCCCGCGATGATGACTATACCCGTTATCTGCATAATGGTGCCTGGTATTTTGCCGGCACGTGTTCTCCCCTTATCCTCCTTCCTTTGAACACGTATCCACTTGATATCAGCAACTGCTATTGTCTTGGCTCTATTTTTATTGACCACTAGAATGGAGTCGTTGGAATGTTTGATGACACGGCCAGTTACCAGATTCGTGCCAGCTTTTACAACCACGGAAGCGGTTGAGTCGACCGATTTCACCTCGCCCGTATTCTCATTCACGATTTGAATGCTTTGATATTGAGTGGCCTGCCCGAATGCAGCATTTGAGGCGCAAAGGAGAATAATAATGAAACATGTAGTTGTGAAATTCATACAATGAAGGTAGTGATATGCAAGTTAGCTTGTCCTCACGAACAAACTAGTTGCGAGTCATTTCGCGGCGTAGCGCTTGACCAGAGTCTAGACGTTTTTGACGCCACCCATTGTACATCAAACACCCTAAAATGATGGCTCCAGCGGCATAGGTGCCCGCATGTAAATGCTCACTTTCTTGAAAAAAGATCAAGGCCAAGATTATCCCGTACACAGGCTCCAAGTTAATGGTGAGGGCCACGGTGAAAGGAGAGAGTTGTTTCATTACCGCTACGCCAACGACAAAGGCAAAAGAGGTGCATACAAGTCCAAGCACTAGCAACCATCCCAAGTCCGCTTTGGTAATGTGCCAATCCATAGGAGCAAGCCGCTCTGTCAATAGGAGGTAAACTGTAATACTTAACCAAGCGCCAATCAATTCGTAGGTGGCAATACGTTTGGCATCATCACGTTCGATCTGTTTCCCGTTCAGCACAGTGAACAATGCAGCGCCAAAGGCAGAGATTGTAGCAAGTGCAATACCCAATGCGTATTCAGACTCGATCTTGTAAATAAGCCCTAGTGCGGCAAATATGATCAAACCGATAAGTAATTCATAAGGCCGGATCTTGCGTTTGTAAAAGATGGGTTCGATAATGGCTACGAACGCAGTTGTGCTGGCTAAACAGGCTAGGGTGATGGAAATGCTACTTGCTTTGATGGCTGCAAAGAAGGTGACCCAGTGAACGGCGATAATGACACCCGTTAAGAAGTATTCAGCTATCCACTTCGTAGGCCAAGCCAAGGAGAATTTTAGCACACGACCGGCCAATAAAAGCCCGCTTATACCGATCAAGGTCCTACACCAAACCAACTCTGCCGCATCAAGTGCGATCAACTTGCCCAACACGCCTGTGAACCCCCAGATCAGCACGGTGAAGTGAAGTAGCAAAAGTGCTTTGGTACGGTCGTTCCAAGAACCCATGCCGCTAAGATGGCAAAAACCCCGCAGCAAGTGCAGGGTTTTTCCTAAGTTTGTTTGGTTGCGATCAGCTCAGGTCCTTCAACCGTTGGGAAACAGTCTTCACCAGCTCGGTAGCCTTCTCCATAGCTATTTTGTTATTCGCTTGGTCTTCAACATTTTTCTTAAGCGCGAACTGCATGTCTTTAACCTTCTTATCGGCGGTAATGATCAGCTTCTCTGACTTGTCGCGCAACGCGGTGGCTTTTTCTCGATCGCCCAACATTTCATTCAGCGCTTCCGTGTTCGCTTCAGAAGGATCTGCGCCCACTTCGTCTTGCTTGGTTTTGATCTGTGCTGCCAATGACTTCAATTCCGCTTCCGCTTTGGCCTTCTCTTTTTCCGCTTCCGTTCCCTTGTCCAAGTTCTTTGCCATGGTTTTTTCAGCGCGTTCTTTTTCCTTCGCCAAACCGGCTTGTGTTTTTTGCAAACGACTTAGTGCTTTGTTCGCACTGGCTAGTTCTTTCTCCATTAGCTGGCGCTTGAACTGAAGGCTACGTTGGTAAACGAACTCTTCACTGGCTTTCATGCGCTGTTCTTCACCTTCACCACTTCCTGTGCCCACATCAGTATGGTTCACAATAAATGCAAGATGCATTGTGGAGCTTGCGCTCTTTCGTGGCTGAACCGCCTTTGCCAGTACACGTATCGTATCCTTGTGTACGGTAGATATGCGTGCACCAACAGCGGTTAATTGCTTTTTGGTTTCCAAGTCATCGCACATATCCTTAAGCTGCTTCTTCCAAAAGTTTTCGATGTCATTTGCATCAACGTTTTCAAACGTAACGGCAAAAGTGGTGTGCACACC
>CAZPEQ010000461.1:0-2353 GCA_964585605.1 uncultured Weeksellaceae bacterium
ACTAACGTAATTTTACACCATGCCTATAGATTGGGAAACCGTTAAGTCCTACGACGATATTACGTTCAAGAAATCGGGAGGTACTGCGCGTATTGCCTTTAACAGGCCTGAGGTGCGTAATGCGTTCAGGCCACATACAACGGCCGAGTTGTTGGATGCATTCAGTATGGCCCAAGAGGACACGGATATTGGCGTTATTCTCTTTTCTGGAGAAGGCCCCTCACCCAAGGACGGTAAGTATGCTTTCTGCAGTGGAGGGGATCAAAGCGCACGCGGGCACCAAGGCTATGTAGGCAAGGATGGGTACCACCGCTTGAATATTCTGGATCTGCAACGCCTGATCCGTTTCATGCCTAAAGTGGTGATTTGCGTGGTTCCTGGTTGGGCCGTAGGCGGCGGACATAGTTTACACGTGGTCTGCGATCTCAGCTTGGCTAGTAAAGAACATGCTATTTTCAAACAGACCGATGCAGATGTCACCAGTTTCGATGGAGGATATGGATCCGCTTATCTGGCGAAAATGGTAGGACAAAAAAAAGCGCGCGAGATTTTTTTCTTAGGCAGGAACTACTCAGCACAAGATGCGTATGAGATGGGTATGGTGAATGCCGTTATACCACATGCCGAATTAGAAGATACGGCGTATGAATGGGCACAGGAGATCTTGGCAAAATCACCCACATCAATTAAGATGTTGAAGTTTGCGATGAACTTGACTGACGATGGAATGGTAGGCCAACAGGTCTTTGCGGGCGAAGCAACGCGCTTGGCCTATATGACAGATGAAGCGAAAGAGGGTAGGGATGCCTTCTTAGAAAAGCGTAAACCGAATTTCTCACAAACAAAATGGATTCCGTAAGATGGGTTGGTTAAGTAAAGGAAAAGGAGCATCGGTTTTTGATGCTTGGCGTGTTGTTGATAGTGAAGAACAGCTTGATGAATTGATCAAAGCATCACATAAACATCCAGTTGCTATCCTAAAGCACAGTGTAACGTGTGGAATAAGCCGTATGGCTATGAACGGCTTACAACGGGACTGGGATCTTACGGAGGATGATCTGCACTTTTACTATTTGGATCTATTGAGCTACCGACCTGTATCCAATGCGATCGCCGAGCGATCGGGCGTTCGTCATGAATCACCTCAAGTGATCATTTTTAAAGCAGGAAAGGCGATTTACGATGCATCACATGGTGCCATCAGCGTTTCAGGTATTCGCCAAGCGCTAGCAGCGTGAAACTTAGTTAAGTCGGGTTTCGTACAAACAGCATAGGATCATGCATCCTAATACTCTGTTAAAAAACGAGACCATGAAAAAGTTAAGCATTGCCATCACCTTGCTCCTTGCCATTCCTTTTGCTATGCAAGCGCAATTGGATGATGTGGCTTACCTCGACAATTACCTAGAGGTTTGTAAGAAAAAAGAAGCGACATTCGTGAAAAAAGTGATCGCTCATGAAGGAGATGTGTATGAAGGGCACGTTGAAAGTCTGAACGGCGACATTCGCGTAGTTGGGTTTTACCGCGATAAGCAATTAACCGTTGAGCATGGCAAATTCTCCTATTACCATGAGAATGGGAAGTTAGAAAGCCAAGGCATGTACATTCATGGAAAGAAGACGGGTGTGTGGAAGCGTTTCGACCAATTCGGCAACCCGAAGGCCGATAAGATCTATGATGCTTCGGTGTTGAATAACATCACCTACAGTAAAGTTACGGAGCAACCTGTGTTTAATGCGGATTACGTTTCCTTGTCTGACTACCTGACCCGTTCGGTTCAGAACAGTGGGAAGAAAATACGCGGTTCTATGAAAGCGGAGTTCATTGTAGAAAAAGACGGTTCGGTAAGTGATGTGTATTTGCTCGAAGGTGTCGATGCAAGTGTTGATGCTGAGATCAAGAATGCCTTGAACAATATGCCAAAATGGACGCCCGGAAAGAATAAAGGGCAGCATGTGCGGGTAGCGATGAACTTTGAAATGAAGTTCTGATCAGTCAAAGAAAATAGTTATGAAAAAGGAGCCTAGTGCTCCTTTTTTGTTGCCTTGAGCTTTAAGCACCTGTATATAGCACTGTAGTTTTGCATGCGAAACGTTGAGGTCAGCGCAAGTTGAATAGCTGTGACCTCATACTTAATGACCGCATAGCCATGTTGATGAAGAGTATTCTGCCTGTATTGATCCTTGTTGTGTTGCAATCGTGTTCTCATGCCCTTGGGCGATCGACCGATGAAAATAAGGGCGAGCCCATTGTTGCGAATGATTGGATCGTTCAGGACCTGACTGAAAAATGGAAAGGGAATAAAAAGTACATGCTTGCGGTTTTAGAAGCCATGCCTGCGGAGCATTATGA
>CAZPEQ010000462.1:0-2353 GCA_964585605.1 uncultured Weeksellaceae bacterium
GCGGGGTTGTTCCCTTCGAATAATTGGACATCGTCTGCGAGGTACGTCTGCATCGCATCCATGAACTTTCCTTCTGCCAAAAGTCCAAGAACTTCTTTTGCGTTGTTCAAGATTTCTTGTTCGTCTTGTGTGGCTGTGATACTCATTTTTTTTACGTGTCTATTTGGTACTGATGTTTAACAAGCATTTTGTCGATACAAACTTATCTTGAATGGATCGTATTGGAATTGTGCATTACTCCCGACTTTGGGTGCAAAGTTCCCGTTTGTATAAAATAGGGGAGATGGTCTTCTGGTATATACGCTAGGAGATGATCAGCTGAGTTAATTCGTGAGTATATAGGCGGAGAAGTGCTACTGCGGAGAAGCCTTCGCGAAGTCAATTACCTGAGAGAATCGTTAAACCCGTGTCAAGTTTTTACCACTTTCTCCGATGCTATGATGCGACCAGCTTCATCTCGAATGATGATGTAATATATACCACTGCTCAGAGTTTCTAAGGAAACGGTCAGGTTCCGATTCTTAGCCATCACGGCATGCACCAGCCTGTTGGCATCGTAGATTTCGATGCGCGCGTTGGTCAATTCCCCTTCTAGGTGGATTCTATCGGTAGCCGGGTTGGGAAAGATCGAGAAGGTGATAGCCGATGCGCTGTTGATATGGGTCGTTAAAGGGCTGCCTTGAATATCCAAGTCGCCGTTCTGGTCAAATGGATCGGACCATTTGTCGTCTTGATAGATGTTCGTTCCAGTAAGTGTTCCCAGAAAAGCGATCACACTGTTCCTTTCCTGAACGGTCATGTTAAGCTGCTGGGCATTTCCATTTGGTAGCAGGCGCGGGTCTATGGCTTGTGCAAGGCCCGGTATGCCCGGAAATAGGTTGATTTGGCTGTAATGGAGTAAGACCTGCGTCAGGTTGTCGAAGTTCCCTGTGTGCATGAGTTTTCCATTGGCTTGACCGTTTGCATCAACAACATCTCTAAGCGAAGGAGACCGGAAGACAACGGAGTCCACATTATTAGGTCCTGGCATAGGATTACCGGGCATAAAGACAACGCCATTGCTCTTCGAGTCCGGGTCAATGTCGAATTCCGGAGGTCTGTGGCAGCTCGCGCAGCCTATACCTCCGCCGGTTCTTGAGCCGTTCGCATTGAATTCAGGAGTGGTAATGAACAACGACTTGCCCAGGTTTTGCATAGGTGTGAAATTCGGGAAAGGCAAAGAATCATGCATTACCTGTCCTCTTCCTAGATCGTATGGCGCATCGAAGGATTGCATACTTCGAATGAACTGCGCAAGGGCCAGTTGCATGCGTATTTCTGTGATCACGGTATCTCCAAAAGCCACGAAGAAAAGATCGTTGTAGTAGGAAACCGTGTCCAGTTTATCCAATAGGTCTTGAAAATCGGGGTCACCATTGGTGCCGCTATACCCCATTTCCACATGATCATGGATCGGCATGGTGGACTGCGCCTCCAGGCTACTCGCTCGCTCATCCCAAAAGAATTTCTCTTCATCTGAAAAGCGCGCATTGACCAAGCGCATGGCATGCCTGCCGGTTACACCGTTCACCCCAATACTTACCAAGCTGGTATCGCCAAAGGCGAATTCTTGGTGGTGGCAACTGGCGCAAGCAATGGTGTTGTTGGAAGAAAGCTTCTTGTCGTAAAAGAGGACTCGACCAAGCGTGGCTCCCTCATCGGTGATCGCATTACTGCCTGTGTTGTCTTTTGTAATGTAATTCGGAACCGCTTGGTTGGCATAATTGGCCAGGTTCTGTAGGTCGATCGTCATCGACGTGAGAACCAAACACGCAACGGTAAACAGAATGGCGAGTCGTTGTTTTTTCATCCAAGATTAAGCGTCAGTTATGAGTTAGACTCCGGGTAGCGCGGTTGGTTTGAAGGGAATGCAATTTAATGAAGAAGATTCGCACTGTTCGAGGGCAAACTTGGAGGGTGTTGAGTCTTGGTATTGCGGCAGGTTATCTACGACTTACAGTTGTCGCATGGAAGGGCTTTCCGCTCATGACCTGCAATTCAATGGATATAGAAAAGAGGTCGTTTTCGAAACTACGTTGTTTCTGAATCAAAGAGTTCTGAATTTTTCCAGTTGTTGTTTCGGTGTACCCCAATTCAAGCAGCTGTTTCGGAAACCGAAACATGGCCATCTGGTCGGATAAAAACATGACGCCGTCCTCATACACCACGCAGAAGGCAGCGTTTCTCTCATTCACCCACGCTTCATTCTCTTCGTCAAATGCCCAACCATGCGCAATACCATTCAAAAAACCGGGAACTTCGTATCGGGCATACCCACTAGCGCCATAATGTCCTGGAGCGTGAAGTCCCTTTC
>CAZPEQ010000463.1:0-2347 GCA_964585605.1 uncultured Weeksellaceae bacterium
ATCGTTTGGGCTGTATGATTCGGGATCATCTAAAAGGAACGCGAAATTAATAGATATCTAGTGCCGATGGCTACTGCGGATCCTTATCGAAGTCAATGGATTTGACCTCTGTACCCTTCTCGTCATAAAATTTCCAAACTCCGCTCTGTTTGCCCATCTTATAACTTCCTGAATAGTAAATACCGCCATTGTCATGGAACACGACAGTTGGGCCCTCCTGTACACCATTTATGAACTCGCCCCGGCTCTTCACTTGGCCTTGCTCATTATACCCGGTCCATAGCCCGTGGCGCTTGCCATCCTTCATATTCCCCTCTGTCCTTACCTGCCCATTGGGGTAGAAGTCACGATGCATATTGTTTCCAGCTACCGCTGGGTCAGCTAATGGCGCGGTTTGTTCGCGTTCCTGTTCTGAAGTCGGGAGGGTCTCGGGCGTTTGGTTACAAGCAAAAGCCAGAATTAATAGGGATAGTAGGAGTGCTTTCATAGGAAGGAGGTACAAGTTAATGATCAGATCACTTCTTTCGCTCTACTGTGAGTTGAACCAAGCCCTCCAGGCTCTGCCGGGCGGTGGAATCAGGAAAGGTGTGCAGTGTAGCCAGCGCGGCATCCCGATACGCAAGCATTTTTTCCTTGGCGTAGGCAATGCCACCGGATTCACTTACCATTTCTAAAACACGAGCAACGGCTTTGTTATCCTCGTTCTTGTTCTTGATCACGTTCACCATCCAACGCCTGTCTTTGGCTGTTACCTGTTGTAGCGAGTGGATTAGGGGCAAGGTCAGTTTCTTTTCCTTGATATCGAGCCCGCTGGGCTTGCCAATATCGTCGCCATTGCCGTAGTCGAAGAGGTCGTCTTTGATCTGGAATGCGATACCGGTCTGTTCCCCAAATTCGCGCATTCTTTGGATCGCATCCGCATCTGCACCCCCCGCGTTGGCCCCACTAGCACAGCAACTGGCTATTAAACTAGCGGTCTTTTTTTGAATGATATCAAAGTAGACGGACTCGTCAAAGTTCAGGCCTCGGGTCTTTTCCAATTGTAAAAGCTCTCCTTCACTCATTTCACGAACCGCATTACTTACGATACGGAGTAGCTCGAATTGCCCTTTATCCACTGCTAGCAACAATCCGCGGCTGAGCAGATAATCGCCCACCAGCACCGCTATTTTGTTCTTCCAAAGGGCGTTTATGCTAAAAAAGCCGCGGCGAAGGGGGGAGCCATCAACCACGTCATCATGCACCAACGTAGCGGTATGCAATAATTCGATCAACGATGCGGCAACAAACCCGTTCTCCTGAACAGGGCCGAACATGCGAGCGCTCAACAAGGTGAACATGGGGCGCATTTGCTTGCCCTTACGCTTAATAATGTAGTGCATGATGCGATCCACCAACGGCGTGGTGCTCCGCATGGATTCCCGGAACGAAGCTTCGAATTGCTCCATTTCCTTGGTAATGGGCGCCTTTATCTCTTGAATCGTCATGTGAGGCACCGCAAAGATGACACACAGCAACACACAAATCACCGTTAACCTTGCATTTGACCACTGCTGCACATGCCACGAACTTTCCTTAACTTCGTGTACAGCCATGAAACACTCGGTTTTACTTGTTGTTTTGCTTTTAGCGGCGTTCTCCTTTTCGAGCAAGGAGCTCGTAGCGCAGGATCCTTCTGAAAAGGAGACTAAAGTGGTGCTTTACAAGGAGCATTCGAAATCGCAATGGGACACTGTTAATGTGATCAAGAACATAGTAAAGGGGAACCCGCTGCTGTTCTTCCATGGCGAGGTGCCCGTATACTTTGAACGCGCCATCAGTGAGCGCGTCAGTTTAGAACTTGGTTTGGGGCTTACGACCCGTAATTATGTGAGCTTGGCTTTTTCTGACGAAGCAGATGATTTTGGTGCTGGCACCGAGATTCAGGCCAAGATTGCTGCGCATATTGCGGCGCGCTATTACCTAACAGATGACCTAGAACCTTATGGTTGGTACATAAGCCCAGAATTCGCGACCCGTACCTATACCAAGATCATTACGTTGAAGGATAACGAGGGTGCGCTTACCACCACTAGGTGGAAAGATGAGCGGGTGTTCAACGACAGTAAATTGCTACTGGGTTATCAGTTGCTTGGTGGAACCAGCAATTGGCTCATAGATTTTCACGGAGGAATCGGGTTACGCAATCGGGATCACCAGAAAGTGGTGGAGAATTTTGATACCGCAACAGGTGTTCGAACCTACGAACTCGAATTCGTTGATGATACGATCTTCGCTCCCTTTCTAGGGTTCAAAGTGGGGGTTGGGTTTTAGAGAATCTAAGACCGTTCAAAAGTTGTGTTTTGTG
>CAZPEQ010000464.1:0-2341 GCA_964585605.1 uncultured Weeksellaceae bacterium
AGTTGTTAACCCCAAGTATCAAACACTCGCCTACTACGGAATTGCCAAAGCGAATTTGGCGAATTTCATGGCGCAAGTAAGGTCCTCAGGAGTGGACCGAATTGTACCGATCGGACGAACTAGTGAGTTTTCACTGACTTGGGATGGCTACAACTTGATGGATACCTTATCAACAGAAAGAGTGATGTTTTAAGTTCATTGTTGACTATGACCAGAAAAGTCAATAAGGTACTGTTTCTGCCAAAGTGGTATCCTGATAAATATGACAAGCAGTTTGGCATATTTGTGCAGAACCACGCTAAGGCTGTTTCCGAATATGTTTCAGTTGCGGCACTCTATGTAGCACCGGTTGTTGGCCAGAAAGACAAGTACGAAGTTGAGGAAACAAAGGATAACGGAGTCCATGAATTCAGAGTCTACTACCGGAAGAATAATTCGTCTGTCACATTCGCGCGCAAGTGGATAAACCTAGTTCGCTACGTGTATGGCACATACAAAGGGCTGAAAATCGTAAAGCAGCAGTTCGGAAGGCCAGACCTTAATCACGTGAACATCTTATCCAGGCCCGGCGCAATCGCACTTTGGCTAAAATGGATCAACGGAATTCCTTATGTAATTACTGAACAATGCTCAAGATACGCTCTTAACGAGTTTGCGCTTAAACCCAGCTGGGAGCAAGTAGGAAGCAGGTACATAGGCAAGCAGGCAGCGGGAATACTTACCGTTTCAAGCAGCCTCCGAAGCCACATGGAAAGACATGGGATTCACAACGCGCACTACTATGTTGTTGACAACATAGTTGAAACCATCAAACCTGACCTACTCCCCAAACGAAGTGACCGTATTGTGAGAATGATAGTCATTGCAAACCTCTACGATGCTATCAAGAATGTAAGTGCCGTTATTCGCACTTTTGCTAAAATAGCCAGTGAAAGCCATGATATTGAGCTCCATATTATTGGAGGAGGCATAGATGAAACCGCCTTAAGAGAACAGGCCCAACGGACGGGCTTGTATGGAACACAAATCATCATGTATGGGAGAACACGCAATGAATTTGTGTACGAAAAGATGCCTGAAATGGACTTCCTTATTACCAACAGTACGTTTGAAACATTTTCTATTGCCACGGCCGAAGCCTTGGTCAATGGGAAACCGGTAATTGTTACCCGTTGCGGTGGACCAGAAGAATTTGTGACCGAAGAAACGGGATTGGTCATTGACCCTGAAGCTGATGACCAGTTGGAGGCAGCCATTAAATACATGATCAAGAACTACCACACCTATGCGCCAGAGACCCTTTACAACTATGCTCAAAGCAACTTCAGCTACAGCAGCGTAGGCCAGCGTATTGCGGAGATATACAATACGGTACTCTTGAACTAGGATTCTGCGCGCGCTCAGTTGCAATTCTGTTCCAAACGCATTGACTATATCAGGCACCCAACCACGCGATCTAAAGCAACCTGATTTTGAGATCCAAGATGGTGGGGGGGGCATTGGGTCGACTTTCAGCGGCAACGTGTCACCTTAGATAATCATTATTTGGCTTGCTATTGCGATCAAGCAAGCACCTGGTAGTTCAACAATAGGAAAGCCCGTGAGATGATCTCACGGGCTTTCTTGTTGTTGTTGATTAGTTTGGTTTTAACTGACTGCGATATAAATCATTTCACCAGCACATATCTGTAATTCTCAATAAACCCATCATGAGATTTCAGCGGAGGTTCATATTACTGTCACTGACCATATCGAGTGTACTAGGCGCGAGCGGTTATTCTATCACAAGACGTAACGCCTGCACATTTGATCCAGAATAAACGCTGAGCAAGTAGACCCCTGAGGAAAGCACATCGTCATGAACATAGAGTAGATCCGTTGGTTCAACACCTTGATCAAGAACGATCCTACCATCAAGACTCATTACGGTGTACCTGTTCATGAGTTCATCCTTACTTTCAACAACGAACTCCCCTTTGTTCGGATTCGGATAAATGGAGATTTGGTCGTGCTGATCTGGAATGGAAGGAACCTTTACTTGACCGGGAATGCAAACATGCTGATAGTCACTCCAACTAGTAGCAACAAGGGGATTAAGAGAGCACCCACAACGCACCCTCCAATTGAGGCACCTTCCTTTCATGAAATTCGTCACGGGCTGGTCAAAACCACTAACATCAGGTCCAGGGATACTGAACATGACGGTGGGAGTAGTCGCACCGCTCATATCATCTGGGAAAGGAGTGAAAAAGTATTGGACTTGGCAACCGATCGTATTTGGCATGGGATCCCAAGTTGCTTGGATGAACGGATTACCCATAGTAGGATTTATGATCTGCCA
>CAZPEQ010000465.1:0-2339 GCA_964585605.1 uncultured Weeksellaceae bacterium
AGCGGGAATTTCTTGCTTAGGTCATTCCAATTAATGGCAGTCACTCCTAAAGAAGTAACCGGTGGTACGCTGCTTTCGGTAAAGTCGAACCCATCTTGCTTGAGCGTCAGGCGCAAGAAATGTCCCGCGCGAGCAAAACGCTTCTCATCGCGGCGATCCAGCAAGAAGGTGTATTGGAAAGAGAAGAAATTTGATGCTGTACGGCCCGTATTAAAGTAGTCAGCGAATTCTGTACTGAAGGTATCCAACACGCTGACCTGCGTATGATCAAAGCGGAAAATGTGCCGTGTATCATGGGCATTGCGGTAGGTGAATTCCTGATAGAAGCGGGTCTCATCGCGGCTGTTGCCGTCTGGGATAGAGCGGAAAACTCGTTTGTTGTCGACCGTGGCCAAGGTGATCTCAGCATTCTGCGCAAAACTCCAGCCGGTTTTTGAACGCCACTTTTGCGATTGGCCCAATAGCCCAGTGCGGTATTCAAGCGCGAATTCTTGCGTATACCCGAATTGGAATTTCGCATAGACCGGGTCGTTATTACCAGTCGTGTTCAGCAGGTATACGTAACCACCGTAATTGGTGCGGTTGAAATCCCGCGTTAGCCACCAGGTATTGAAATTGGTCTCGGCTAATTCGAATATGGGTACGGGCCATATGTACCAGCGTTCGTCTACCGTTACTTGCACCAGAATATCGCGTTGGTTCACGAACAGCGGAATCACCGTCACCGTGTTGAACAAGCCCAGGTTTTGGATATTCTGTCGGCTGCGTTCGAGCTCTTCGTAGAGTTGATCCTTACCTAAAGTGTCTCCCGCGTTAACCGTGATCTCGCGCAGAATGACGCGTTCTTTGGTTTTGGAATTGCCATTGACCACAATGCCATTAACTAGGAAAGTTCGTTCAGGATCTGCGCTGTTCTGACCAAATGATCCAAGCGTGCATAGGAAGAACAGCACACAGCAAAAGAAGGCGAACCAACTCGCAGTGAGTTGACTAAATGTTGAGGAACCGCATGAGTTCGTCATAGCGGTCTTGATTGCTTTCGTGATGCCCAGAGCCTTCATGTGAAGAGCGTATGACATAGTCATACCGTTCAAAGGTCTGGAGAACTGCGCTTATATCCTCTTGATTGAGCTTTAATATTACCTGCATCTTCTGCGGGTCCTCCAAGATCTCGGTAGTCATGCTCAGGATCTTCATGTCATTCCCTTCCACCAAACGGGCTATTTCAAACAGGGAATAATCAACCGTATTGAGCTCGAGTATAACGGTACTGCCCGGCTCAGAAAGGTTCGTCATCTTGGCCATATACGCCAAGGCATCATGTTCTGTAATGGTGCCTAAGAACAAGAATTTTTCGTCTACCACGGGCACAATGCTCAGTTGGCGTTCGCCAAAAAGTGCGATCACCGCAAACACATGTTGGTCAGCCCCAACCACCGTACGATCCAACTCACTGATCAAAGAGCCAACCTCCAGTTCCAGGTCGTTCTTATCTACTAAGTGAGAGTCTTTAACAATCCCCAGAAAACGACGGCCATCTACAATGGGAAGGTGGGCTACTTTGAATTCCTCCATCCACTCCAACGCACGTCCGATCGGGTCCGTAGGCCGCAGCGGTGGTATTTCGTGTGTTATGAGGTCGAATGCTTTCATTTTGTTCACCAATTCATCAGCAGTGTCTGGCTACTTTTGCAATGGAATCGTCCACAAAGTAACGCCCTTTTTCGTGACACATTTATCAGTAAACGTCAATAAGCTTGCCACACTTCGAAACGCACGTGGCGGTCATGTTCCTGATGTCATTGCGACAACACTTGATATTGAGCGCTTTGGCGCCGATGGGATCACTGTGCACCCCCGACCCGATGAACGGCATATACGCTATGCAGATGTGCGCGAATTGGCACCTGCATTGCACAAAGAGTTCAACATTGAAGGCTACCCGAACGAAGCCTTTTTGGAATTGGTGTTAGAGGTCAAACCAGCTCAGGTAACACTCGTTCCTGATGGGCCCGATGTTTTGACCAGCAATGCGGGGTGGGATACACTGGCTCAGGGTGAGCTGCTTACACCGATCATTGCACGACTGCAGGGGGCTGGTATTCGAACTTCTTTGTTCATTGATCCGATCGAAGAACGCATCCAAGCGGCGGCGGATATTGGTGCGGATAGGATTGAATTGTACACCGAAGCCTATGCCAGCGGATATTATGCGGATCGAGCACAAGCCATAGCGCCATATGTCAAGGCGGCTGAAAAAGCGGTGGCTTGTGAATTAGGTATTAACGCAGGGCATGACCTCGACCGTGTGAACCTCGGCTATTTTTCTAAATCCATTC
>CAZPEQ010000466.1:0-2323 GCA_964585605.1 uncultured Weeksellaceae bacterium
AGCTCAATATCCTCGGCTTTAACGACTTCTTTTTTCCGTTGGGTCAGGTGGTGCGTCAAGGATATTCCCAAACTCGTCCACCCAAGCCATTGGAATACCTCCTCCACTCTCCGCAGCTTGTTGTTTGCGTTCTAGCTTTTTCTTCGCTTTTTCTTCGCGCTTTTTAGCTTTCTTTTTTTCTTTTTCTTTTTTTCCGAAAGAGTCTGCCATACTTGGTTTTAAAGGTTTTCGAACTGCAAGTTAAGCAGAAGTACCGTGAATTGTAGCCATTTTGTCTGCGATGTGGTCAAAGAGGTTCTTCAACGGCTTCTCCACCATCATCTTGAGCATGGCGTTGATATTGGCGTCAAAGACCTGATGAGCGTCGGTTACGCCTTCAACTTCTGCCAGATGAACGTCCAGTGTAAAAGGAAATGGAGATCGGTCGGTAGATTCCATCTTAAGGTGGGTAGGAGAAGTTCCCCCGACTAGCTTGAGGCCAATGGTCGCAGCTCCTTGCACCTTGAACGAACATTCGTCCATATCGGCTTCCCAATCGCTGATCTTCCCTTCTGGCAAGAGTTGCTGGAAGTTATTCATGTCCTGCAGAAAGGCATAAAGTTCACTCGCCGGCTTCTGGATCTGAACGTGTTTGCTTTCGATCTTCATGTTTTAACCGCCGGATTCCACGTTGCAGGATGTTGACGCCACTCGTTCAGGGAAACCAGGTCCTTATCTGTGATATACTCAGACTTAAGCGCCTGGTCTAGTAGTATCTGATAGGTGGTTAAACAATGCAATTTCACCTTAGCCTCTTCAAAAGCCTTCCTCGACTCGTCGAATGCATAGGTGAATATTGCTGCCATACCTTTTACCTCAAGGCCTTCTTCGCGCAACACTTCAACCGTGCTCAAACTACTTTTACCTGTGCTGATCAAGTCCTCAATGACCACAACCGTGCGGCCACCATCAATTGCGCCTTCGACGCGGTTCTTTAGGCCATGCTTTTTCGAAGCAGGCCGAACGTAGATGAACGGTACATCTAACTCTTGGGCCACCAGTGCACCATGCGCAATGCCACCCGTAGCAACACCCGCGATCATGTCCGGCTTGGGGAAATTCTCGTTGATCACCTCCACGAACTGCTGGCGAATGAACGTGCGTATAGGAGGGTAGGACAAGATCTTTCTGTTGTCGCAGTATATAGGAGATAAGTACCCGCTAGACCACTTAAACGGATTGGAAGGACTTAATTTTACAGCCTTGATCTTGAGTAGGAATTCCGCTATCTTAAGAGCTGGGTCTAAACTGGGATTCATGGCGCAAAACTATGAAGTATTTCTCGCTGACAAGCCATTGTTGATATGCTCTCAAATTGTTGATAACTCTGGGCTTGAGGAACTGGTGCATTTCGATTACACAAATCCCAAGGACCTAAACCATGCGGTTTCTCAATTGCTTGATAATCAGGGTGTAATGGGAGGTTGCATTGTTCATAAGGACGCCAAAGCGGTGTGGAAGGCGTTCAAGAAGCGCTACAAGCGATTGAATGCGGCAGGTGGGTTTGTGCTGGATGAGCAAGGTCGTTTGTTAGCGATACGTCGTTTGGGGTTATGGGATTTGCCGAAAGGCAAGTTGGAAGCAGGTGAATCGGTGGCTGAATGCGCCGTACGCGAAGTGGAGGAGGAATGTGGTATCAAGGGGATAACCTTGGGCGATCAGTTCTACACTACTTGGCATACCTATGAGCATGAAGGACGTCCCATTTTAAAAAGGACAGATTGGTTCTTGATGCACGCATCTGCTGACCAAACGCTGGTACCACAGCATGAAGAGGCGATCGAAGAAGTGAAGTGGTTGGATGAAAATGGTCTTGAAGGGCTACTCAACGATACCTACAATTCCATAAGACAGGTGGTTCAAGCGGGCCTTAATCATCCCAGAACTTGATTTTACGGCCTTCTTGAGCTGCCGTTTTAATGCGATGAAATTTACGCCCGACCCCCTGACTTGGGGCATCTGTTGTGGATTCTAAAATCACCCCATCTTGCAATAAGTAGAACGCGGGTAGTGCGCGTAAACGTAATTTGTCGAAGGCCAAGGGATCTGATCCAGCATGAAAGGTGTCTGTTCCAGGAGGCTGCATAACAGCATTGTCTCGGTAGGTATCAACATCATCGTCCATACTGATCACCACGAAATTCACATATTGCCCATATTCTTTACTTAATGCGGTAAGGGCATTTGTTTCTTGTTCGCAATAGGTACACCACGATGCACTCACCGCTACGTAAACATAGCCTTGTTGCAAGGTGTCCGTGCTGTGTGTAGTGGCATCCATCGG
>CAZPEQ010000467.1:0-2321 GCA_964585605.1 uncultured Weeksellaceae bacterium
GTAATTGGCGCCTTAATAGCTGATAAGGTGAAGGATGCATTGCCACGGTGTTGAAGACCTTGGGCATTTCAGGAGGAAGAGTGATCGCGCAGATCGTGTATGCGTTGATATTGATGATCGTGGTGATCACCGCACTGAATGTAGCCGGTATCGATACCTCGTTGATCACAAGCAACATCCTAGTTATTATGGCATCTATGCTGCTGGCCTTTGGCATTGCCTACGGTTTTGCCAGCAAGGATATTCTGCAGAACATCCTATCCAGCTACTACGGTCGTGACCGCATGAAACCTGGTATGCGCATCAAACTAGGCGAAGATGAGGGTGTTATTGAAAAGATCGATAGTATCTCTATTTATCTGAATTGTGGCGATAAAACGGTCGTTATCCCTTGTAACAAAATCATTACAGAGCGCATCGAGATCTTAAAATAATGTGACCTTTTCAGAGGAGGCGCATCCAAACTTCGAATTTCCTCAAAGAACCAAACCTTGAACTCAAAAATGGACAGTGATAAAATCAGCGAGTATCTTAACCTTGGCATTGATACAGCAGTAAAATGGGCGCCAACGGTATTACTGGCTCTAGTTGTATTATGGATCGGTAACCGACTTATTAAGTGGGTCGTAAAATTGCTGGACAAGAACCTAGATAAGTCAGGTACGGATGAATCCTTGCGCGGTTTCCTACGAAGCTTACTAGGTGGCATCCTGAAGGCGATTCTGATCATCAGCGTCATTCAGATGCTGGGTGTAGCAACAACCAGTTTCATCGCAATATTAGGAGCAGCAGGCTTAGCTGTTGGTATGGCCTTACAAGGCACCTTAGCGAATTTCGCAGGAGGTGTGCTTATCCTTTTGTTCAAGCCCTACAAAGTTGGCGACCTCATTGAAGGACAAGGAGAGTTAGGAGTGGTTAAGGAAATTGAGATCTTCGTTACGAAGTTGCTTAGCCCTGAGAATAAAACCATCATCGTGCCTAACGGTGCAATGGCTAACGGAAACATCACCAACTATTCGGCAGACGGTAAGATCCGTGTAGACCTTGCAATGGGTATCGGTTATGGTGATGATATAAAGAAAGCGCGTAAAGCACTGATGGATGTAATGACCAATGATCCAAACGTGTTGTCTGACCCTGCGCCTTCAGTTACGGTTTCTGAACTAGGAGATAGTTCTGTTAACCTTGCTGTACGCCCATGGTGCGCACCAGAACATTATTGGGATGTCTATTTCGGAACACTTGAAAACGGCAAAGAAGCTTTAGATACGGCAGGTGTCGAGATACCATTCCCACAACAGGTAGTAACGCATATTAACCAGAACTAAACAACCAAACCAAACACGAACAATGAAGAAGTTCGCTACACTTTTGCTTTCCCTTGTTCTTGGAACAAGTGTAATGCACGCGCAAATTGATGCAACGGCTGCTAAGGCGGCACTGGATGAGACCGCTAAAGGGGACTCTACAGGAACTTGGAACACCAGTGGTGTTATTCAATTGAACCTGAATCAGGTGAATTTGAGTAACTGGGCTGCAGGTGGCTTTACCTCCGTTTCAGGTGTTGCCCTGTTTAATGGATTCGCTAATCGAAAATGGGGGCGTAATAGCTGGGACAATAACTTGGCTTTAGCCTACGGTTTGTTGGATCAAGAAGGATTAGACGTCGTTAAAACGGACGACCGCATTGAGTTGAACTCGCGCTATGGTTACGACCTAAGTAATGGAGGCCCCTGGGCAATAGCAGGTATGCTTCAATTTAAGACGCAATTCACCGAGGGTCTTGATGCAGAAACCGGTGCACGTATATCGGATTTGATGTCACCGGGTTATTTGCTCGTTGGTGCTGGATTGACCTATAAGCCGAATGACAACTTCAGTGTGTTTATTTCTCCTGCGATGACCAAGTTCACCTTTGTGACTGATCAAGAGCTAGCCGATGTAGGTGCTTTCGGAGTTGATGCGGCCACCTTTGATATGGCGGGTGCCATGCTAACACCTGGCGCAAACAGTCGGTTTGAACTAGGTGGTTTTATTGCGGCACAGTATACAAAGCAGTTAGCTGAGAATGTAACGTTCCTGACGCGTGGAGACCTTTTCTCTAATTACTTAGATCGTCCTCAGAACATTGATGTGAGTTGGGAGACGATAACAACGGTAAAAATCAGTAATTGGTTCGCGGCTAGCTTCAGCACATTGCTTATCTACGATAATGACATAGACATTGTCAGAGATTTGCAGACACTTGCTGATGGAACACCTGATCCTACGCAAGGTGTTTTTGCAGGCCCTGCCACGCAGTTCAAGCAAGCACTAGGCAT
>CAZPEQ010000468.1:0-2313 GCA_964585605.1 uncultured Weeksellaceae bacterium
CTTCAAGTTGAAGCATGCCCGTAAGTTCTTGGAAGAGGGCTCTAAAGTGAAAGCATTCGTTTTCTTCCGTGGAAGAACGATCGTTTTCAAAGAGCGTGGCCACATCCTCCTTTTGAAATTCGCCCAGGAGTTAGAAGATATTGGGTTGGTTGAGCAAATGCCAAAGCTTGAAGGCAAGCGTATGACGATGTTCATTACCCCGAAAAAGAAGTAGTAACCAAGTAAGTCAAACAAAAGAGGCCATGCCTAAAATGAAAACCGTATCCGGCGCTAAGAAGCGATTCAAGCTCACCGGCTCCGGAAAATTGAAGCGCAAGCACGCATTCAAAAACCACATCCTTACCAAAAAGGAGAAGAAGAGAAAGCGTCGCTTGGAGGTCATGACAACTGTACATAAAGCAGACATGCCCAACATGAAGTCTTTGCTACCCGGTTGGTAAACCAACTGATGTATTCAAGACGGTTCGTTAAACCAGGTTTTGAGCAACTAAGTCCCAATAGTGGGCGCTTCTGACCGAAAACAACAACTAAGAAATGCCAAGAGCAAAAAACAATGTAGCCGCGAAGGCTAGAAAGAAAAAGATTCTGAAGCTGGCCAAAGGCAGCTTCGGACGCCGTAAGAACGTATGGACCGTTGCAAAGAACAGCGTAGAAAAAGGTCTTACATACGCTTACATCGGCCGTAAACTCAAGAAACGCCAGTTCCGTGCCCTGTGGATCCAGCGTATTAATGCAGGTGCGCGCACGCACGGCATGAGCTACAGCCAATTCATGCACGGTGTGCATAGCAAAGGAATTGAGTTGGATCGCAAAGCACTAGCGGAGATCGCTATGAGCGACCCAGATGGTTTCAAAGCCATTGTGGATACTGTGAAGTGATCCAGTTCTTGATTCTGGGTTCCCCCCAAGGGTTTTCCAGAATTTAGAAATGGACAATACCGTTCACGGAGCCATCTGAGTAACGGTATGATCCTCTCCTATCTCTATCGTACTGAAAACCGCCTCTTCCGAGGCGGTTTTTTTGTGCCAAAATCTCTAGGACACCCCTGGCCTATTTTTCAGCTGATCCTGCATACAGTGAAAAACACCAATTCGATCGAACTTAACGTTGCGTATTAATGAGGTTCAGCGTTTTGCCTCCAGCGCACCGGCGTAATGAACCAATGTATCCGTGAAGTGCTCTCCTCCACGCACACTCAAATGGGTATTGTCATTGAAAAAAGTACTGTCAGCATACATGTTCATGTAGTTGCGGTAATCAAGTCCGAGTGAATCCAGCACGTTCTCCATTTGATGTTGGCTCCCTTCGTGAAACTCCAGCTTATAGATGGGTGCGGTAAAAATGCTCATCTGAATGCCCTTAGACACGCAGAAATTGTGAACTGCCAAGAAATCCGCGTTGATCTGGAACGATTCGGGCTGATCGAAGGTGATACGGTCATTTCCATAGAACCGGTCGTTCGAAAAGAAAGTTCCTGTCGTGTCGAAGATGGTATTCCGTTTGTCAAGCAGCGTGATCAAAAGCTCTTCAACGCCCCACTGCCTATTGTATTCACTATACCTCCATAAGGGCACGTGCTTCAACTTGATCCATTCTGAAGATCTCTCACTTAAATAAGCGTATGTGGTGGTATCATCCAGGAAAGGAATGTTATTGTAAACCGTATTGGAAAACCCTTTCTCTTCGCCAAACAGAGACCAATACTCCGTTTGTATCAACAGCACATCAACTGAATTGCCGTTCGCGTAAAATTGTTTTAACCTCAAGAGCATTTCGCAATAAGGAAAATGATTGTTCGAAAGGTTGATACACCTTTTGTCCAGCTCGCTGTTAAACGTGTTCATATCAATATTCCACCACGCCCTGGAGTTGCCCAGTACCCCAACGTCGTAGGACGAATCGTTGATCGTATTCAACCATTGGTTCTTATTTGACTTCCCACGTTGGAATACAGAGGTGAAGTAGCTATCCACACCTGATGCCACCACGAGTAAGATGCCACCCAAAAACAACAGTTGAACAATGAATTTTCTCATAGTCAGAATTGGAAATAAATGAATTCTGAAGCATTCCCAAATGATCCGAAGAGAAAGATCATATGCATCAACACGACATAAACCGAGACCCGTATGACCTTTCGCCGATTAAACAGTGCAACGAAGTACCCTCTTTCCAATAAGAACTCAACCGTAAAGAAGAATACCGTTAACCCCATTACAATCGCAAAATGCCCGATGGTGAGTTCCGAATGACGAGCCAACAGGTTATCGAATTGCGTCGAGATACCGCTACTAAACTCAAATGTGTTGGAT
>CAZPEQ010000469.1:0-2305 GCA_964585605.1 uncultured Weeksellaceae bacterium
TACTGTACATGCAGCGCGCAGGTTTTACCGATTTGACTGGAGCTGACCCGTACGTAGCAGAAACCATAAATTATGAAACCGGAGTGCGGATTGAAAAGAAAGAACTGGGAGAGTTAGATCGCACATTTGGCTTTATCATGCTGAACCATACGTTTGAGCACCTTGCAGAACCAGCGAAGGTGATGCGCCAGTTGAGCCTGCGACTTGATCCTGGGGGACAAGCGTTGATCCGTATACCTGTTGGAGATTCCTTTGCATGGAAGCACTACGGCACGGATTGGGTGCAACTTGATGCCCCACGACATTTTTTCCTGCACACATTAAGAAGTATGGAACTGTTGGTCAATAAGGCGGGCCTGATATTAGATCATGTGCAGTTTGATTCAACCGAGTTTCAATTTGTTGGTAGCGAGAAATACAAAAGGAGTTTGCCTCTTGATGCTCCTGCAGATTTCCTATCGAAGTCAGAAATACGAGCTTTCCGTAAAAAGGCATCGGTACTTAATAAAAACAAGCAAGGAGATACCGCATCGTTTTATTTGAGAAAGGCTTGATCCAAATGAGATAGTTGTGCGTGATAAAAATGTAATATTTCAAACGCATCATATTGCAGTAACTTTCGTTTTCAGAAAAAGCTCTAGAAGATGAAAGCACTCAGCATAGTATTGATTCCCTTAGTCGCTGGTATAGGATATACAGCGGTACAGTCTGACGATGGCGTTGCCCAGCGAGTAGAAGAGAATAGCTCTATTCGCACGGTTGCAGAGACAGTGACTAGTAACAAGCATGTGGAATTAGGAACGGTCAATTGGCTTCGCGATTACGATGCGGCGTTAGCAGCCGCGAATAAAAGTGGGAAGAATGTGTTGATCTTATTCCAAGAAGTGCCTGGCTGCTCTACATGCAGAAATTATGGGCACGACGTACTCAGTGATCCTTTGTTGGTTGAGGCGATAGAGAACAGCTTCGTGCCGTTAGCCATTTTCAACAATGAAGGAGGCAAGGATCGGGTGGTGCTGAATAAGTATAAGGAACCATCGTGGAATAATCCGGTTGTTCGCATTGTTGATGAGAAAGGAGATAATGTGGTGCCACGTGTAGCAGGGAATTATTCTGCGTACGGCCTCTTTCAGGCCATGAAACAAAGTTTCGTCAAGCGCGGGGAACAACTACCTGCATACTTGCAATTGCATGGGCAAGAACTGGAGGCTAGGAAAATGAACAGTGTTGCCGATACGCACTTTAAGATGTACTGTTTCTGGAGTGGAGAGCGCCACTTAGGAGGTGTCGAGGGTGTATTGAGCACACGTTCTGGATTCATGGGTGGGCATGAGGTAGTGAAGGTGAAGTACGACAAACGTAAAATCAGTTTGGAGAAGTTACAGGAGCATGCACGCTCCGGTAGTTGCTCTGCGATTGAAGATAACGGCAAGTACCGCGCCTCTTCCAAGGACATACACTACTACTTGCTGAACAGCGATTACCGTTACGTACCGCTTAGCGAGTTGCAGAAAACAAAGATTAATGCCGCCTTAGGTAAAGGAGAAGCGCAGAAAGGGTTCAATATGTTAAGCCCCAAGCAGCAAAAACTTTACGCGCAGGTGCGGGGGGCAAAGAATAAGCCAGAAAGCGTAGCTCATTTGAGTATAGCTCAGGCCTGGCAGTAAGGTGATTCACCTTACTGCTTGACTTTCTTAAGATTCCCGTCGATATGTTATGTATCCGTTCGGTTGCAGATCTTACCGGACACAAGAAGAAGATTTACTCGAGGCGTGTAGGTTGTTGAGGAAAGCTGTGAATCTTTTTAGTGTGCTTGGATGTGTTAGCAGATCGATGGGATTTTAAGAATAAAACATGTGCTTCGTCTTTCTAGTCAAAAAAGGGGTTTGTTCATCAACCCCCTTTTTGTTTCCCCTGTATGGCATGAATTTATACATCGTAACGGTCTGTACATGTTGACCAGTGGTGATGAGTGCGCTGTGTTGATTAATAAACAAGTCTTCGATGGGATCGCATGGGCCAGAACTGCAAGAGACGGCCTACTGAAGTAAATACAGCGTAGCTGGTTCTTGTTGAAATGACTTGCATTTTGGGTCGGGCGTAGGACAAAAAAGGAGGACCGAAGTCCTCCTTTTTCAAGCATGAATATGCGTGTTCACTCGTTGGTCCTCTAGAGGGTCATTCCACGACAATACGTTTTACAGCGTTCACCTGATCGTCTCCAACCTTAACGAGGTAGACACCAGCACTCACGTACGACATATCAATGGTATAGGTGTATCCTCCACCAGAATGCGTCAAGGTG
>CAZPEQ010000470.1:0-2299 GCA_964585605.1 uncultured Weeksellaceae bacterium
ATACTCACCTGCTAGGATACCCACTAAATGTGCATTTGTATTGGCAAACCCGTTAGGCCCTTGCCAATTGAAAGCGTGCGGACTTACACCGCCACTAGGCGATAGATCGACTTTTCCATCACTGGCAGTTGCGCAGCTGACATTGTACCCACCAATGAATGTGCTTACGTTGGGATTGGTTTGATTCGCGTCGGGTTGCGTAAGTGCGAAGGATTTGTTGGCACTGCATCCGTTCACATCTGTCAATAGTATGCTGTAATTGCCTGCAACTAAATTCGTTAGGTCTTCAGAAGAAGCGGTGATTCCATTTGGGCCGGTCCATTGGTAAGTAAAAGGAGAAGTACCACCCGTAACCGTGATATCAATGGCGCCATCATTCCCGCCAAAGCAACTAACGTTGTAGCCATTCTGATCGCTGACCACAGCGCTTACACTAATAGGATCGGCAGAGAGTAGAAGTATGCTCACACTTGCCGAATCAAGGTTGGCATCAACAACAGTTACTTCGTAGTCTCCTGCAGCTAGGTTCGCAATGTCCTCTGAAGAGGAAAGGAAGCCGCCTGGGCCAAACCAACTTACAGTATAAGGCAACGCAGCGCCAGTTACCGTTAGGTCGATACTGCCATCCGTTGCACCAGCACAAGAGATCATCTGGCCGTTGAAATCAGAAGTGGTCCAGGTTAGTACTGGCGTTTGTGTACCCGTTGATGCGCATAGCGAAACCAATGAGCATGAGAGCAGACCTAAGCACCATGCGCGCAAATTCAAGAGTATGGTTTGTTTCATAAATCCTTCGTTCAAGGACCTAACGTAGGTCCATGGTTTCCCCGGGTGATCCGGCTCACGATGGATTTATACGGGAAAAGTGTAGGTAGGGTTGCTTACTCAAAGCCTTACTTGAAGCCTTGTTTTAACGGACTTGATCTCCAATCGTCCTGGGCCTCGATTCCAGATGTACAATTTGAGTTCATCATCCATCCAAACGTGTTCAGGAATCGCGCTAGTGTGTGATAGTGTGCGCCATTCTCCAGAAGGATAGAATTGGTTCAATTCGCTCCCCGACCAATGCACGTTCTTTCCCTTGCGTTGCCAATCCATGATCAACACAGGGTTACTTTCCGGCGGAGCGCGCATGGTCACTTCAAAAATCACGTAGGGTGTATGTTCTCCACTTAGTTCACGTAACTGTTGCGCGGTCCTTACTACGTTCGGGCTGTATTCATTCTCTAGGTAATAGATGTCACTACTATCTGGAAAAGCGAGCCATTCCCCACCAAAATCCCAGCTTGCCAGTTCTTGGTGGTTGGCAGGCTTCGTACGTGAATAAAGAATGGCTTCTGAGTTGAAATATTTGTGCACCTCTACTTCGTATGGGTAGAACTGTTTGATCAGGAGAAACGCTTCCGGCGGCATTTGAATGGTGGACCAGCAGAAAGCGAAATAGGAGCTTGTAGAATTTTCCAGCGCTTCGCGGAATGCGAACATATCCTCTCGCTCTTTCACAACATCAACTAATAACTTTTTCTCACTCTTGAAATAATGACGCATGTAAAAAGGATCATTGACATTCACTGCGAAAGCGATGTCTTCCGGATACTGCTTCTCCCATGTATCAAATGCGGTGGCCAATTCTTTGAAGCGCCCTAATTGTTTCACTCCATAGGGGTCGGCGCCAGGCATGTTAAGCGAGGTGTAAAGGCATAAGATCAGTAAGCCAACAGGCAGTATACTTTTAGTGGGTATAGGTATTTGCGCGATCGCGTAGCTGAATGCGATCAACAAGAAGGGAAAAGAGAAGAGCAGGCCGCTGTACTGGAGAATTGGACTTGCCGCCGTGGAGTACCAATGCCCGAATGCATAATTCGCAACAAAAAGAACAAGGAATAAGGTGAAAGGCCGCCACGCCAGCTTATTCCGGATCAAGAACCATATGCCTGTGAAGGTCAAACAAACAGTGATCCAGAAGAACAAGCGACCATTGAAACTATGACTTAAAAATTCGAATAACCAATCTTCTCCAGGTGGATCCAGCCAGCCTTCTGAGCCGCCTAACCCGTCGTTATTCAATTGTGCCCGAGTAATAGGCCAGTGTATCGCCGCTATCAAGAGCATGGCAAGACCACTTAGGAGATAAGGGAGTACTGATTTCCTCCGTACGAACAGGAAGCCCAGTAAGCCCAAGAATGCCACTGTGACCGCAGCAAAATAGTGAGACCAAGCCGCAAGTACGCCGCAAACAACAAACCCAATAAGTGCCTTCCAGGGCGTTTCATTTGGTGCCTTCACAACCTTGGTCCAG
>CAZPEQ010000471.1:0-2294 GCA_964585605.1 uncultured Weeksellaceae bacterium
GTGCTTACTACTTATCTCAAATGGGCTGTAAGATCGTTGGTATCATTGACCGAGCAGGTGGCTTGATCAATCAAGAAGGTTTCAGTCATGAACGCATAACGGAACTTTTCAAGACCAAAGATGGCAACGCACTTCATGCCGCCGATATGATTCCTTTTGCCGAAGTAAATGAGCAAATCTGGGATTTGAATGCGGAAGTATTCCTCCCCTGCGCGGCTTCTCGACTCATTACCAAAGAGCAAATAGACCATATGGTTGGCACGGGCTTGGAAGTAGTTTCCAGTGGGGCCAATGTACCCTTCGCGGATCCAGAAATCTTCTACGGAGCCATTGCTGAGCACGCGGATGCCCAGGTAAGTGTCATCCCAGATTTCATTGCAAATTGCGGCATGGCTCGGGTATTCGCCTATTGCATGTTGGAAGATGCGGAATTAACGGATCAAGGCATCTTCGAAGATGTGTCTAAAGTCATTCAAGATGCATTGAAGAACGTGCACTCCCGCAACGCAGACAAAACACAGTTGACTAAAACCGCTTTCGAGATCGCCCTCGAACAATTGACTTGAAGACATGTATTTAGCAATGCTTCTCATTTTTGTGATCGGTTACTTGGCCATAGCCTTGGAACACCCGATCCACATCGACAAATCGGCATCTGCCCTGTTGATCGCAGCCCTTACATGGGTGGCTTTCGTCCTAGGTGCTGATCAGTTGGTGGATACAGCTTCTCAGGTATATCAGAATTATGCTTCGCTAGCTACAGCAGCCCATCCGGCCACACCTGTCAACTTCATCGTGCATGAGTTACGTCATCATTTAGGCGAGATCAGCGAGATCCTGTTCTTCTTAATGGGCGCCATGACCATTGTGGAGTTGGTTGATGTGCACGGCGGCTTTGATGTGATCACCGATCGCATTAAAACGCGGAACAAGGCGAAGTTGATGTGGATCATCTGTGTACTTACCTTCTTCCTTAGTGCCGCACTCGATAACCTGACGACCTCTATCGTAATGATCAGCTTATTGAAAAAACTGATCGACGATAAAGAAACGCGTTGGCTGTACGCGGGTATGGTGATCATCTCGGCGAATGCAGGTGGTGCGTGGAGTCCGATCGGTGATGTAACGACCACTATGTTATGGATCGGAGGGCAGATAACGGCCAGCTCAGTCATCACGAACGTGATCCTGCCAAGTTTGGTTTGCATGTTAGTACCCCTGGGTATACTCACCTTCCGCCTGAAGGGAGAAATAGAAAAGCCTGCGGTTAAAAATGATGGGCATAAAGACTTTACAAGCGACGGGCAGAAGCGTTTCATTCTGTTCATGGGTGTGCTCATGTTGATCAACGTACCAATCTTCAAAACAATCACTCACCTTCCTCCATACCTGGGCATGTTGTTTGGCTTAGGCGTTATGTGGTTGGTTACCGAATTGATGCACAAACGGAGGAATCGTGAGGTGAAAGATTCGCTGTCTGTGATAGCGGTTCTTAAAAAGATCGAACTCTCCTCGGTCTTGTTCTTCCTCGGAATCCTCCTCGCTATTGCTAGCCTGCAAAGCGCTGGCCACTTGGTACAGCTTGCCGATGTATTGCGCGAAAAATTGGGCAATATGTACTTGATAGATATGGCCATTGGCCTGCTCTCTGCTATTGTCGACAATGTGCCGCTGGTAGCTGGAGCAATGGGTATGTATGCGATTGAAGCAGCAAGTCCTGAGAACACACAATGGATGAATTACTTCGTTCAAGACGGCAAATTCTGGGAGTTCCTAGCCTATTGTGCTGGTTGTGGAGGAAGTGCCTTGATCATTGGTTCCGCGGCAGGAGTTGCGGTTATGGGCCTTGAGCGCATGGATTTTATCTGGTACCTGAAAAAGATGAGTTTGCTAGCAATAGTGGGCTATTTGGCGGGTGCAGGTGTGTACATACTCATGCATGGATATACGTAAACCAAAAACCAACACGTTCTGTTAATGAACCTGCTGCAAATGATGAATTTTCCAATTTTCCTCCAAGGGGGCTTAGCGACCGATTCTATTCGGGAAGCACTAGAAAACGTGGATGGTGAAGTGGTCACAGAAGAGACCATTTCCGTTTGGCAACTGATCCAAGATGGCGGTTGGTACATCATGGGACCATTGGCGTTACTATCTATCATCGCCATTTACATCTTCATTGAGCGCACATTGGCGATCAACCGGGCGAGCAAAGAAGACAAAGACTTCATGAACAAGATCAGAGATTACGTGCATGAAGGAAAAGTGGATTCCGCGAAGAATCTGTGCCAGAC
>CAZPEQ010000472.1:0-2287 GCA_964585605.1 uncultured Weeksellaceae bacterium
CCCCCTGCGTAGTACTTATGACTGCCACCTGTTGTAGTAATCGCTATATCCGCATTTGTGGAGCACGCACAACCCACTGCACCGGGGTGCATATCAAAATGAACAAAGGCAGTATCTGCAAGGGTTGAAGCGTCGTCTGTCGTAACAAGGGTAATCGTACTATCCTGAGTTATACATACGGGGTGGGGTCCCTTGCCTACCAAACTCGTTCCTGGCCAATTGAAATGCACGGGTTTGTACCCTCCAAAACCTAATCCGGTGAGCCAAGTGCGCTCACTTGCGCAGCTATCATCGACCAGTACTTGCGCGGCAATTCCCCATTGTGCGAAACGTTGAATATGAGCAATGTCCACCAAGACCATTTCGTGATCGATCTGCTCCATGCTCGTAGCGTAGATACCTACTACTTCATATTTTCTTGGGCGCACATCTTCACCTTTGATCAGGTAAATGGTGATTACGCTGTCCACGCCGACCTTCAAACGTTTGGCTTGCCAGCTAGAGATCATGACCTGGTTTTTTGTTTCAGGCTGTATTTCTAAAATTGAACCGGCAACAAGGTGTTTTTGGAAGAAGCGCCAATCGAAATCGGCGCCTACGCCTTTAAGTAACACCCCTTCGATTTCTTCTTTCGTCTCCAAGATGCCAGCACGTGTGGCATAGGATTGCATATGTGTTACACCCGGAATAGTGCGTAGGCTATCCTGCAGTGCCTGACGCATGAGCAAGCGCGGCGTTTCACGTGGGTCTGTCTGCGTTATGGCCGATATCTGTATATGCGAGCCAGAGCCAATAACTTTGGCACGGATCTCGTCTTGAAATCCTCTCGTAATGGCTAATGTTAAGATCATGACCGCGACCCCGATCACAATGCCCAAAACAGCAATGGCTACAATAGGCCGTGAAAGTTGGTCTTGGCGGTGCTTATCCACCAGAATACGCTTTGCTATGAAATGTTCAAATCCCAATTCAACCGGGTTAATTGCATCGGCTAAGGTAGTGGTGTTAGCGCTGCTTTTGATGCACACCAGTTGCTCTAATGGGCAGCAAGAGGTGCGATCAGCAACAGAGTTTGATAACGAAAAGATGCAGGTAGGGGCCGAACGCATGGATGTTTACTTGCCTTTGCTGCAAGGAAAACGCGTTGCAGTGGTCACGAATCAAACCGGGCTGGTTGGAGATACACACCTTGTGGATACTCTCTTGTCAAGTGGCGTGCAGGTAGTGAAGGTATTTAGCCCTGAGCATGGCTTTAGAGGCACTGCTGACGCAGGAGCCCAAGTAAAAGACTCTAAAGATGCGCGTACAGGTTTACCCTTGGTATCGCTTTACGGCAAGAATAAGAAACCGAGCGCGGCACAGTTAAGTGACGTTGATCTGCTGATCTTCGATATTCAGGATGTTGGTGTGCGTTTTTACACGTACATCAGTACGATGCATTATTGTATGGAGGCGGTTGCTGAGCATGACAAGCAAATGATCGTGCTGGATCGCCCCAACCCGAATGGGTTTTATGTCGACGGCCCTATACTGGAATCAGCGAATCAATCCTTTGTAGGGTTACACCCCATTCCGATCGTGCATGGCTTAACGGTAGGGGAGTTGGCTAAAATGATCAACGGGGAAGGCTGGTTGGCTGATGCTGTTCAGTGCGACCTAACCGTCGTTACGTGTGCAGTCTATACGCATGATGCCTATTATGATCTGCCGGTAAAGCCTTCTCCCAACTTACCCAACATGACGTCGGTTTACTTGTACCCGTCGCTCGGGTTATTTGAAGGAACAGATGTGAGTGTGGGTAGAGGTACTGATATGCCTTTCCAGTGCATTGGCCACCCTGAACTAGGTTTAGGCAATTTTGAGTTCACCCCGCGATCGACGGCAGGCGCTACGAAACCTCCTCACATGGATCAAACTTGCCGCGGGTTCGACCTGCGGCATTTTGGCAGTTTCTATTTCAGAGATACGAAGGCGCTGTATCTCGATTGGTTGATTGGGGCGTACGAAGCGAGGGCCGATAAAGGAACATTTTTTAATGCCTTCTTTATCAAGTTGGCAGGTACGGGATCGTTAAGGAAACAGATTGAATTGGGCTTGAGTGCCGCACAAATTCGCGCCTCTTGGCAAGAGGACCTTGCTACATATAAAGAATTACGACAGCGGTACTTGCTCTATCCTTAAGCGGATCAGTCAAGAAATACGCGTTCTCGTTGAGCTGCCGCGCAAACGAAGTGTCCCGTCCTGAAATAAGTTGACGGTTATTAAATGATCAAAGGCCCATGATGTT
>CAZPEQ010000473.1:0-2286 GCA_964585605.1 uncultured Weeksellaceae bacterium
CTGGTCGAAAAATGCACGCGCGTATTGCGCTGCCGTGTTGCCAATATCACCGCGTTTTGCATCAGCAATGACGAAGCACTCCTTGGGAATTGCTTTCAGCGATTCTTCAAGGACATGCCAACCTGCTGTTCCAAGTGCTTCGTAAAAAGCGAGGTTCGGTTTGTACGCGACGGCATAAGGCGCTGTCGCTTCAATGATGGCCCTATTGAATTTAATGATAGCCTCTGGCCCTTTGCCAAGGTGAGCAGGTATTCGTTCAGGATCGCTATCCAATCCAACGCATAGGAAACTTTGTTTCGCCTTGATCTGCGCTATCAGTTCGCTCCGATTCATCGTTCCCCTTCCTTCAACATTTCAGTTCGCTCAGCAAGTTGCAATGCCTCTGTAAGCGGGCCAACAGCGCCATTAATGATGTTCTGCAAATCGTAAAGTGTAAGTTCAATACGGTGATCGGTTACCCGGCCTTGCGAATAGTTGTACGTGCGGATCTTAGCGGAGCGATCTCCTGAACTGACCATACTTTTCCGGTGTTGCGCGACCTCCGCTTCCGCCTTGCGCACCGATTCTTCATAAATCCGTGTCTTGAGCATTTGCATGGCCTTGGTGCGATTGCCCAACTGTGTTCGCTCGGTAGAACACACAACAACATGCCCCGTAGGTACGTGGGTAAGGCGCACTTTGGTCTCCACTTTATTCACGTTCTGCCCTCCCGCACCGCCACTTCGTGCGGTTTCCATTTTCACATCGCCTTCATTGATATGCACCTCGGTATCCTCCGCTTCTGGCAACACAGCAACGGTAGCAGCAGAGGTATGCACACGCCCTTGCGATTCTGTTTGCGGAACCCGTTGAACCCGGTGCACTCCGGCCTCGTACTTCATAATGCCGTACGCATTTTCTCCATTGACCTCAAAAACGACCTCTTTGAACCCACCAGCGGTGCCCACGTTCTCATCTACCACAACGATCTTCAAGCCGATCGTTTCGCAGTACTTCGCATACATGCGGAATAAGTCTCCAGCGAATATGCTGGCCTCGTCACCACCTGCACCTGCGCGGATCTCAACGACGACATTTCGGCGGTCGTTCGGATCCTTTGGTAAAAGCAACGCCCTAACTTCCTCTCGAAACGGCTCTAGTTGATCGAGTACTTCGTTATACTCGAGCTGCGCCATTTCTTTCATTTCCGGATCACCTGAATTACCTAGCTCTTTAGCTTCTCGCAAACGATCCTCTAATTCACGCAATTTTAAGTAGGCGTTGGCGACTTCCTCCAGGTCTTTGTATTCCCTGCCAACTGCTACGAATTTCTTCTGGTCTGAAATGATATCAGGATCGGCCAGGCTCTTCTCCAACTCTTGCCTGCGATCGTATATCTCACTCAGTTTGCCAAGCAAGTCCATCAGCTGTAACTGATCTGTTGATTCTGATGATGGATGATCACCTCTTTCTGAGATGCTGCTTCAACTCGGCCAACAACCTGTGCCGCAATATCGAAAGAAGCAGCAATGTCTATTACCGTGCGGGCATGTTCTTCGGGCAAGTAAATTTCTAGGCGATGCCCCATGTTGAAGACCTTGTACATTTCCTGCCAGGAGGTGTCGCTCATGCGTTGAATGGCTTGAAATAGCGGAGGAATAGGCAACATATTGTCTTTAATGATCCGTAGATCCTCCACGAAATGCAGGATCTTGGTTTGCGCCCCACCACTGCAATGCACCATGCCATTGATATGCTTTCGAAGCTCTTGCAATAGGGCTTTGACAACTGGGGCGTAGGTACGCGTGGGAGATAGAACAGCACTACCCATATCTAGCGGTGTGCCTTCCAAGGAATCGGTCAATTCAGCTTGGCCTGTGTACACCAACTCGTTAGGTGTTGCATGATCGTAGGTTTCAGGGTACTTCTCCGCAAGGCTTTTTGCAAATATGTCATGCCGAGCACTTGTTAGCCCATTCGAGCCCATGCCCGCGTTGTACTTATTCTCATAACTCGCTTGTCCGTACGAAGCGAGGCCGACAATGACATTACCCGGCATAATGTTGGCATTATCAATCACCTCTGCCCGTTTCATTCTACACGCTACAGTGCTATCCACGATAATGGTCCGCACGAGGTCGCCCACATCTGCAGTTTCTCCCCCAGAACTGTGTATAGAGATACCATGCATCCGAAGGTCTTCAAGTAGTTTCTCAGTGCCTTGTATGATCGCACTGATCACCTCTCCAGGTATCAACCCTTTATTCCGACCTATGGTTAGGAAAGAACGATATTCTCTGTTGCACC
>CAZPEQ010000474.1:0-2272 GCA_964585605.1 uncultured Weeksellaceae bacterium
TGGCCGATCTGTGCCCCGGCATGCTCCTGTGGTGAGAAATTGAATGTGCCCGCTTTTCGGTTTCTGAAAGACCCGATCGAAACGAACTTTGGAGTGAAGTTCTATGAGAGGTTGCAGCTAGTCTACGCGGAGTGGAATAATCGGAGCGATCGTTAACTGATCGTGAATAGCGGGTAATTTTTTTACTTGGATTTGTGCTCAATGGATCAATCCCACGGCTGACGCTACGAACGATTGCGTGTTAAAAACTTGCCTCGTTTTGTTGGGTAGCACCCTTGTTGGATCGGAGATCGGCGGTCAACTTTGTAGACCCGTGACCATGCGATCCGAGCCTCTTGGAGAGCACCACAAAACCTTATTTAAACCACCTATGAGGAGGTAAGAGACAACCCCCTCTAGGATTTTTAGCCCCTAATCCGACCGTCCGAGGTCTACAGAGAACGAACTGAAATGGAGAATACGAAGACAGAAGCGCAGCAGATGAGCATTGAAGGCATTTTACCCGAGAAAACGGATGTTGCCAATGAACCCTTGTTGCAAGAGAACGCTGAACGCTTTGTATTGTTCCCCATCCAACACGACGATATTTGGTCTTACTACAAGAAGCACGAGGCCAGCTTTTGGACAGCGGAAGAGATCGACCTAGCTGCTGATCTAGACCATTGGGATAATAAGCTGAATGATAACGAGCGCTACTTCATTAAGCACGTATTGGCATTCTTCGCGGCTAGTGATGGTATTGTGAATGAGAATTTGGCGGAGAACTTCTTGCACGAGGTGCAGTACACCGAGGCGCGTTTCTACTATGGCTTCCAAATAGCTATTGAGAACATCCACTCAGAGACCTACAGTTTGCTCATTGATACCTACATCAAGGACAAAGAAGAAAAATCGCGCCTGTTCAATGCCATTGAGACAATGGATTGCGTTAAGAAGAAGGCGGAGTGGGCACTCAGTTGGATCGATGAGGGGAATTTCGCAGAGCGCATTGTAGCCTTTGCAGCAGTTGAAGGTATTTTCTTCAGTGGTAGTTTCTGTAGCGTCTTCTGGTTGAAGAAGCGTGGCCTAATGCCTGGCTTAACGTTCAGTAACGAATTGATCAGCCGTGACGAAGGACTGCATTGCGATTTCGCGTGCCTGCTTTACACGAAGCACTTGGTGAACAAATTGCCTAAGAAAACTGTGGAGAAGATCATCGTAGATGCGGTAGCCATTGAAAAAGAATTCGTGACAGAATCATTACCCGTGAATCTCATTGGAATGAACGCGAAATTGATGACGCAGTATATCGAGTTCGTAGCCGACCGCTTGTTGGTAGAACTGGGTAACGAGAAAGTATACAATGCCACCAACCCATTCGACTTCATGGAAATGATCAGCCTAGAGGGTAAGACCAACTTCTTTGAGAAGCGTGTTGGCGATTACCAAAAGGCTGGTGTCATGGACCAAACAGCAGAAGGAGCTAACATCAGCTTCGATACAGACTTTTAAACATCCTTCCACACCCACACTCGCAAACACGTTGACTAGAACAAACTTGAAATACAACACGAGAACACTTAGCGGAATATGGATGTAATCAAAAGAGATGGAAGGAAGGAAGCAGTGAAGTTCGACAAGATCACTGCGCGTGTGAAAAAACTATGCTACGGTTTGGATGCAATGGTAGATCCAACGTCCCTCACCTTGCGGGTCATTGATGGGATCTATGACGGCATTACAACCAGTGAATTGGATAATCTGACGGCTGAACAAGCGGCCACAATGACCGTCAAACATCCTGATTATGCCCTGTTGGCATCGCGCATTGCGGTGAGCAACTTGCATAAGAACACCAAGAAATCGTTCAGTTCCACCATGACGGATCTGTACGAATACAAGGACCCGAAAACGGGAGAGAATGCATCACTACTTGCTGATGATGTACATGAGATCATTCAGGAGAATTCAGAATTGCTGGACAGTACCATCATTTATGATCGCGACTTCAGCTATGACTTCTTCGGTTTCAAAACCTTAGAGCGTAGCTACTTGCTGAAATTGAACGGCCAAGTGGCTGAGCGTCCGCAGCAAATGATCTTGCGTGTTGCCGTTGGTATTCACAAACACGATGTGGAGAGCGCCATTAAGACCTACCACATGATGAGCCAAGGCTGGTTCACGCATGCTACCCCTACCTTATTCAATGCAGGTACGCCTAAGCCGCAAATGAGCTCTTGCTTCTTGCTTCAGGCAAAGGAAGACAGCATTTCGGGCATCTACGATACACTCA
>CAZPEQ010000475.1:0-2264 GCA_964585605.1 uncultured Weeksellaceae bacterium
ATGCGGAACAGATCTGCAGAAGCGGCAAGACCATTCTTGTTTTCAAGCACAAGGAAGGGTTTGCGCACTTCAACACGCTCCCCTTGATCATCTCGGGTAGTAATGGCGATTATGTAATTACCGGGCTGCCAAGAAGCGGGACTGTCAATGCGGAACGGTTTATCCCGCACAGCCCATTTCTTTTGGTCGATATACGTGCGTTCAGCAGACCAGGTGCTGGGGTCATTCTCTTCTTTGAAGGGGTACAGTGGAAGCCTGGTTTTGAACTCAGATTCATCAACAAGGAATCGATCCGGGCGCTCCCAAACACGTTTCTTCGACGGGCTAGTTGGGGCGTTTAACTTGACCACACGAATGGCTACATCGGCATCCACATGTTGGCCGTTCATATTCTGCACATCAATATCAAAAGCGCTTAACTGATCCTTCCAGATCACATCGCCAAGCTTCAGGTCAATCTGGATGCTCTGGTAAGCGAGGGTAAGGCTTCCTGTGCCACTTTGCGTTTCTCCATTTATGTCGGTGACCGCCGCTTCAATCGTATAGTTGAAAAGGGGTGAGGCGTTTCTTGGAAACGCTTGGTCAGCGAGGCCCTCAAACTCAATGGTGAATGAACCGTTCTTATCCGTTTCTGCTACCCCGTTGGCTATTTCAGTTGCACTTCCCCAAGGCAAGCCCCAGCGGTAATACCCCCAACACCACCATGGGCGACGAGCACTGCGCGTCACTTTCCATTGAACGGTTCCGCCGTCAAGCGGAACGCCGGAATAACTGGTTGCTTTGCCTGTGGTTTTCACCAAGGCGCCAAGTCGAGGCTCCCCTTCGATCGGATCCATGACCACTTCGAACTTCGGTCGCTTATATTCTTCGACACGAAAGTGGGCACGACCATGTGCATCTTGAATGCGCATGCTTCCGGTAAGCACTCCCTCAGGAGCTTTAAATGTTCCTGAAAAGGCACCGAAGGCATCTGTACGCACGTTTTGTTCTGCGACCTTCTGCCCGTTCACATCGTACAGGGTGACCGTGCTACTCACGTTGGCAACGACATGATGATCATTCTTTTTACCTCGGATCCGTATACCCTTGAAGTGCACATCCTGCCCAGGTCGATAAATAGCTCGGTCCAAAAAGAAATGGGTGCGTTGTTGTTCGCGGTCGTTTCGATCTTGGCTATATGCAGAAAGGTTGGTGATGTAAACATCTTCACCTCGAATGAATTTGTAACGCTCAGTTCGCCAATTCCGAGTGCCCGATCGACTGATGAGGACAGGTTCTTCGCCGGTGCTTTTGACGGTTTGTACCAGTTCGTAACTGTCAAATATTCGCTTGTCTTTCCATCTATACTGTTCAATGGAAACACCCTTTAAGGGCTCACTGGTTTTTCGGGAGATCACATTAACTTCTAAGGTTTTGTCGTCTGCCGACCTGGACGCAATTCCGATATCGGTGACATGGAAAATGGTATGGGCGACCAAGTCTTTTTTTACGCCGAAACGCGCCGAGTCAGATGCGAGTAAAACATAACGTCCTGCAGGCAAAGGGTCAATGGGCACCTCCACAACATGCAGGGCCAGGTCCCCATCATTCTCTAGTTCTACGGACCATTTGCGCTCTGCTGATTTGTTGGTTAGTCGCCTTACTTCATCCCGATCAAAGTTTGAGTCGGAGTTGATCTCATTCTTCAGTTTTACGATTCGTAAATAAGCCCGATCCAAATTCCGATAAGTAAGAGATGCGGGAAAAGCTTCATTGGGAGATACGGCAGATTCTATCTGGAAGGTTAAGCTAGCGGAGAGTAATTGATGTTCCAACACCATGCAATTTTCCCCACCCACAGAATGGGGGAATTTGCTGATCGCGTCTTCGCAAATGGAAAGTGCTTTCTTGCGTTCCCACTTGTAGGCGTCGGTGCCAAGGCGTTGGTATTTAGTACTGGCTGTGTGATGCCATTGCGCCAGTTCGTAAGCAATATCAGCATAACCCGGATGCTCTTTGACACGCGTCTGGATCGTTTCCAAAGCGTTCAAATAAAGCGAATCACGCCGGGGGTGAACCGAATTACTGTGAACGAACTTCAAACGCTGTAAGTCCAATGCAACTAGCGCACTTTCCTCATCATCTTTGATATGCAAGTGAGTCAGGTCTTTGAATAGATTCAAGGCCTGGAGTTTGAGACTGGTTGAATCACGATGCGTTATTTTTTTTAACGCGAAGTATTCGTAGAGGTCAAAATCACTTTCGGCGTCTAGTGCAAATCGCCA
>CAZPEQ010000476.1:0-2259 GCA_964585605.1 uncultured Weeksellaceae bacterium
CGGAGAAGATAAGAAGCCATAGAATAGGTTAACGACGTCTCGATCATCATTCGCGGCAACTAGGTTCTGACTGTATCGCCCAGCGGAGGCCTTGAGACGAAAACGGTCACTCACGTTCCATTTGATACCGATCCGAGGCTCAATACTTGTAACCGCTAGCGAAGCGTAAAAATGCAGGCGAATACCTGGATCGATGATCAGGTTGTTCAGCTTCTTCTTGAAGTTGAAATAACCGGCTATCTCGCTTGTATTCTCCTCTTGTTCTATGACGTTGCCGATCGAATTGAAAAACTTGAAGTTGGTTCGGAATCCAAGAACCTCTACTCCGTAACGCAGTTCGTCCTCTCCTTTAAAATATTTGAAGTTCAGGCCTCCATTGAACCCGTTGATAGAACTGGTCCGCGGATCCAAATCTCCCTCTGCTAAGGAGATCTCGTAGTTGGATACGGCAACGACCCCCTCAATAAGCACGGGGGAACCTGCCGGAACCAAGACAAAATTGGTTCCTCCGCCATTCGCGGTCCACTCTAGATCACTGATGCCTTGGAAATTAACCCCATCCGTAAAGTTGAAACCGAACAGGTTGAACTTGCTACCATTGCCTCCATTAAAGCTCAGCTTTCCATAAATATCAGTGAATCGGAAAGGAAGACCAGCCGTATCTACATAGCTATAGATGCTTTGACTGGTTTGATCCAAATAACTGTGGCGCACATTCAACAACAAGGATGAGGATCCAGGACTTTCTTCCGTAGCTTTCTTTAACGGTCCTTCTACTAATGCCTTGGCAGCAAAGGTGCTTGCGCCAACTCTACCCGCCCAGCGCGTGCGGTTCCCATCTCGGGTAGTTACGTCGATCACCGAGCTTATACGCCCGCCATGTTCTGCATTGAACCCTCCGGTCAATATATCGGCATTACGAATGATGTCGTTGTCGAATACGCTGAACAGACCAATACTGTGGAAAGGGTTATATATGATCATGCCGTCCAACAAGGTCTTGTTCTGAATCGGGCTACCTCCACGTATATACAACTGCCCACCTTGATCTCCCGTGAAAACGACACCCGGTACAACCTGAATGTATTGCGCCAAGTCAGGTTCTCCCCCAATAGAAGGCAAACTCTCAATTTGTTTCGGATCCAACTTGGTCACACCCACACGCACGGTGTTCAGCGCTTCTTGCCGTTCCGCGGTTATGGTAAACGTCTTGATCTGTCTTGCTCGTTCAGAGAGGTAGAGCTGATGGCTTTGGATCTTATTCGCTTCTACCGTGACTGGTTTCGCGATGGTATCGTACCCAACAGCAGTAACGAATAACGTGTAATCACCAGGGGCTATCTGCGAAATACTGTAGTAACCATTCACATCCGTGGCAGCGCCGATCGTCGTGCCTTGCAGCAACACGTTTGTGAAGATCAACGGCTCTCCAGTGCCCTTGTCATAGACGAATCCACGAACAGTTCCGGTTTGAGCGATCGCAAAAAAAGGCAAAAGGGTCAGCAAGGTCACATTGACCAGTTGCTGCAGTGATATAGGCTTGTTCATATTCCTTCCGGTAAGCATGGAACGGTTCAATTCCAGCCAGCCGCGAATTTAGCGGAACTGTGCTTAGGAAATACATCTTTAACACGCACTTTATTTGAAAGGATAACAGTTCCAAAGCCCTTGCTAGGGGTCAAGTCATGGCCCGTAGGACGAACTCTTCCAATAATTCGCGGTGTGAACTTAGTTTATCGTTACCCATGCCCTTGCTCTTCAAGTCGCAGGTTCTCAGGTGTTTTTGAATATGTTGGATGCGGTTTAACGGGTAACGCTTGGCTGCGTTTAAGTAGTCTTTGACGAAAAACGGACCACAACCAAGGATTCCCGGCCACTCGCTACTGTTGCTAGGCTTATTGGTGTGCACCAACGCTAGCGTGGTGAAATAGCGGTTCAAGGTACCTACGGTCATAGGCAATGGGTGGGTGCTTGGCGCAGATCCAAAATAGCGCGCAATACGCAGGGCTTTTGCCCGATCGCCGTTGCCCATCGCATTTTGCAGCTCGAAGATGTTGTGGTCATTGCTGATTCCGATCTGTTGTTGGATCGTATCTGAGCTAATGGTTTCCCCTTCTTCGGTCACCACGCATAATTTCTCAACCTCACTAACGATTTTGGCCAGGTCTTTACCCAAATGATCCGCCAACAATTGCGTTTCCCGCGGATTGATCTTTCTGCCTTGCTGCTTTACAAAGCCGCCTATCCACTGCGGCACCT
>CAZPEQ010000477.1:0-2242 GCA_964585605.1 uncultured Weeksellaceae bacterium
AGATCGAAATTGCTGAGCTCGTAATGAACTACCAAGTTGAACAAGCGCGCATAGGTGTAAATATCCTGCCGCAACGTAGACTCGTTATCGTTCAACACTTTGTTCAACCAGAACAGCGCTTTGTTCGTTTCTCCTGCGCCGAAGTAAATGCAACTTAGTGCATAGGAGAATTCCAACTCATGCTCTTTCGGCATGCGCGAACCATAGCGCTCCATGCCTTCCATAACCCGCTCCACCAGCTCGGTATGATCGTCGTAATTGCCGTAGCGATCCATCAAGGTCATTTCGGCGGTGGTAGCTGATTGGAAAATATCCATTTGCAATACCAGTGGGCTGAAGTCTTTCAAGTCGGTCAAAGAACGGATCTTCGCAATATTCGCAATCGCCTTTTCTTTCATACCAAGCTCAATCTCGCAGTTAACGATGTAGTAGAGTGTCTTGATATACCGCTTCTGCAGTTCCTTTCTAATCTTTGGTGTGGCCTCCAAAATCTCCAACGCACGCTTGAACTTCTCGTAGCTCAGTGCGAAATCACGTTTCGCCCAATTGCAGAATCCTTGCGTGTAGAAACAGATGGTAGCTGCCCTTCTGCTTAGCGCAGTGTCTTTGCCAATAATGAGTGTGTGTTGCGCGATCTCTTCAACCAAGGCATACTCATGCTCCGTTCGCACGTACCCACCACTTCGGAATACATAATTGATCTTGGAATATAGAATGTGGTAAGCAGCCAAATTCCTTAGCTTCTCCACGACTTCTTTCTCTTCGCGCATGAGTGCATCCAGATCCTTGGTGAACTCTCCCGATGAGAACGACTCTTCCAACAGTAATTTCTCCCAACTCAACAGCTCGAAGTGATAATAGAAGCGCTCATGCTCCTTGGCAATCTTCTTCGCACGGTGCAAAAACTTGTTACACTCCTTATACAGCGCCTTTTTGTATAGGATTTCAATGTTCTTTATCTCTTGCTTGAGTTGCCCGCTAACACTAGAATCAGCATGATAGGCCCTAAGGGCTTTCAATATCAGTTTATACAAGTGATTCTTTTCCGATGGAAAATGCTTGATAAAGGTCTCTCCAGCAAACTTGGTCTTGATTGCTTCCTCATCGTAATCCTTCTGTTTATCAATAACATCGAATATCTTGAGGTAGTTTTTCTCACCAGACTGGAGCGAGGAATGCAATTTGAAAAAGCGCTTCTCCGATTTGTTCAGTGAATGGATAAGGTCGAATAGTTCTGTGCTCGGCTTCATGCTGCTTTCAGGTTTAATTAACAAACTAGGAATTCAATCCAATATCCAAATTTAGGATTCCAGCCACCGAAATAGGGTCACGAAAAGATCACAATTGGGGTTTGCACAGGAAACGGTTGATTTTGAGTAGGTAAAGGCACTTTCCACTCGTTCTGTGCATTAACGGCCTTCCAATATAGGCTTGTTGTGTAAACCTTCTATCTTTCCGACACCTGACCGCCGTAGCTACCGATGCTATTCAACTCGATAGAATTCTTGCTCTACTTCGTCGTAGTCGTTACGGTTTACTTCCTTCTTCCCGCTAAAAGACGTTGGATTCTCCTCTTGATCGCCAGTTATTACTTCTATATGAGCTGGAATCCCGCGTTCATTGGGCTTATTCTAGCCTCTACGCTGATCGATCATTTTGCCACGCACCGCATGGTCAAGGCACCAGAGAAAAGTGGTCGAAAACCATATTTGTACCTGAGCTTGTTCGCCAATCTGGGCCTGCTCTTTTTCTTCAAGTACTTTAATTTTTTCAATGGCTCCGCAGAAGCTTTAAGCCAGGCACTGGGCTATCAATACCCGATACCTGTGTTGAATTTGATCCTACCCGTAGGCATTTCTTTCTATACGTTCCAGACCATGAGCTACACCATTGATGTGTACTACGGTCGGATCAAACCCGAAAAGCACCTGGGCATATTTGCCCTCTACGTAGCCTATTTTCCACAACTCGTAGCTGGGCCTATTGAGCGAGCCGGTAGACTCCTACCCCAGTTAAAAAAGGAACATACTTTCAATTATGCCCGTGTAACCAGTGGCCTTAAGCTTATGGCTTGGGGTCTGTTCAAGAAAGTCATGATCGCTGACCGGGTAGCCGTTGCTGTCAATGTCGTGTACAACGATGTGGAAGCCTTCAGCGGAGTTTCTCTGTTCCTAGCCACATGCCTATTCGCGATCCAGATCTATTGCGACTTCAGTGGTTATTCAGATATAGCGATCGGCGC
>CAZPEQ010000478.1:0-2224 GCA_964585605.1 uncultured Weeksellaceae bacterium
GACGGAAAGGGACGAGAATGAAAGCAAGAAAACAATCAACTTTTTCATGGTTACGGGTCGTTTTAGCCTGTGAAAGCGCGTTCATGGTGTTCTTTGAGCTGGGCAATAGTCTCTAAACACAGCTTCTCCAAAACCTCTAATACTGAAATCAGAAAGTTTCTCGACAATAAATATGCGCTCTGGCCATTTTGAATTTGCGGAAAGCTACTAACAAACTCTTGCTTGGAGCAGTATTCGGAATACACATTGGGTGAGAACTGTGCTTTCTGAGGCCACAATTCGCCCCACATACTGCCAGTAGGTTGCCAGACGCTATCTGTTGCGCAAAAGGACGTTCAAGTACAGCCTTCACCGCACTTCCCAAATCGTAGCGGTGGAATCCTTGTCAAAATCCCGGTGGAGCAGCACGAGCATTTCCAAGGGCTGTTCGTCTATTCGGCATTCTACCTTGTAGAACAAACTATCATCTTGGTGGTTGGGGTCTTGCAAGGAAGCTGTACCCGCCTGAACATTCGCTCGGATCTTCTCCAAGCTGATCTGCCGCATGTGCAATGCCGCATCTGCTTGTTCGGTGGCCTTGACCAGGGTGCTGGCCAACCGGTCTTTGATACGCTCACTAGGTAACCAACCTTTGTTGGCGAGGCGATCACCCAAGAACATGTAAGAAGCGGCTATACCAATAAGGAGGCCAATGCCATACAAGCGAAATCGTTTGATGAAACTGTCCATACTAGAAGGTAGCGAGCAGTAGGTCGAGGTCTTTGCATGGCAAGTTGAAGGCTTCAGCCAAGCCTTGGTTGGTCAATGCGCCGTTATAGATGTAAACGCCATTGCGAATCCCCAGATTTTTGCGGATCAGCTCCGTAAAACCGCCCTGAGAACCCATGTCTACCAGCAGAGGTGAAAAGATGTTGCTCAATGCGTTGGATGCTGTTCGCGGTACCCGTGAGGCAATGTTGGGCACACAGTAATGGATCACACCGAACTTGCGAAACACGGGGTCATCCAGGTCGGTGACCTCAGTGGTTTCGAAACACCCGCCGCCATCTACGCTCACATCTACGATCACGGATCCGAATTTCATTTCTTCTACCATTTCCTCCGTTACGACCAATGGTGTTCTTCCGCTTTCGCTGCGAACGGCACCAATCGCTAAGTCGGCATGGCGTAAGGCCCGCTTCAAGATGACCGGGTCAATGACACTGGTGAACAAGCGTTGTCCGATGTCGTTCTGCAAACGACGTAAGCGGTAAATACTCTTGTCAAACACTTTCACAGAGGCTCCGAGGCCAATGGCCGCTCGCGTGGCGAATTCGCCTACCGTACCGGCACCTATGACGACCACTTCTGCGGGTGCTACGCCGCTGATGCCACCGAGCAATACGCCCGTGCCTTCATTCGAGCTGATCAGCTGTTCAGAGCCGACTTGGATCGCTGAAATACCCGCTATTTCACCCATGGCACGGATAACCGGAAAAATATCCTCGCCGTCTTTGATGAAATCCCAAGCCACTGCGGTGATCTTCTTATCAAGCATCCGCTTGAGTGTGTCCTTGGGTTGTACGGTTATCTGCAGGGCAGATAGGATGATCTGCTTCGGATGCATGAAGGCGATCTCTTCGTGGCTAGGTGGGGCCACTTTGATGATCATCTGCGCTTTATACACTTGCTCAGCAGAATCCACGAGTTGGGCTCCGGCTTCGCTGTAATCTGTATCCTGATAGTGTACCGCTTTACCCGCGCCACGTTCAATGATGACTTCATGGCCTTGGGAAACGAGCACGCCTACGGCACTCGGGGTAAGGGGTACCCGCTGCTCATGAAAGGAGGTCTCTTTGGGGATGCCAATGACAAGTGCTTGCTTACGTCTTTCAACCGCAAGCATTTCTTCTTGTGGTAACATGGCGGCTTGGCGCGCCATTTCTTTGATCAGATCGCTGCTGGTGCTCATGAAGTACGTAGTTCGAGGTAGCGCTCGGTTTGAGTTACGTGAATATACGCGTGCAGCGCGGAAGAAGGAAGTCTTTCACCCGCTAATTCAGGCCACTCGATAAAACACCAATTGCCACTATCGATGTATTCGTCAAAGCCAATACCGTCCAATTCATCCTCCTTTTCCAGTCGGTACAGATCAAAGTGGTAGATAGTGGAAGTGCCCAGGTATTCATTCACAATGGCGAATGTGGGGCTGCTCATGGCTCCTTCAACACCAAGTTGTGTCGCA
>CAZPEQ010000479.1:0-2216 GCA_964585605.1 uncultured Weeksellaceae bacterium
ATTAAGTGTCTTAAATGGTGCAGTTACATTTACCCTAATTCCCGCCACTATCGAGGAAGAGGTTTCTACATGGACAGCCATGTTAGCCAATCCAACTAGTGATGTAGGTTTATTGAAAGAGCTTGGCGAAAAGTTGACAACTAAACTACTGTTGAATCTGCACGACGGAGCGTACTTTAATCGATTGACTGTAATACCTGACCAAGAGACTGGAAAAATACCCTTCGCGGCACTTGTTAGAACGAATGAAGAAGGCAACTTAACGTATTTATGCCAAACTGTAGAAATTTCAAGTGCTGTCTCTGCAAGTATGCTTGGTGCCAGTCCTTATAAAAGCAAAAAAATTCTGTATAAGGGTTTCGCGCCGCAATATGGTTTAAAACGGAATGTCCCGAATGAGCAACCTCGATTGTCAGACACACCTTTCAGTAGGCGCACTGTATCCGCACTAGGCAAGGACCTCAGTTCCATAACATACGTCAGTGGTCAAGCCAGCCTCGCTAACTTTCTACAGGACACCGCGTCAAGTACGATCCTGCATTTTGCCGGACATAGCAGTATGAATCATACGGATCACCTGTTGTCTTCCATCCATTTTTCTGCTGAGCAAAACCCTAAAAACACATTGACTGCGGAAACCATATACAGCCTGTATTTGGATCATGACCTCGTCATACTGGGCTCTTGCCATTCTGGCGATGGGGTGCATATGCGTGGTGAAGGCATACTGGATTTATCTCGCGCATTTCACTTTGCAGGTTGCCGTTCAATCGTATCAAGCCTCTGGAGCGTGCCAGATGAAACAAGCGCACGCATTTCTAAACATCTTGTTCAAAGCGTGGCGGGTGGTAAAGCACCTGCAAAAGCACTTCAAGAATCTCAACAAAAGATATTAAACGACTCAAAGATCCCCCTTCGTCTCAAGCACCCCTATCACTGGGCTGGCTTCACTTTATATGGTCCGCAAGCAGAGGTAAAGGCCCATTCGCACCATTGGCTGCTACTAGTCGGATGTTCACTACTCGCATTCGCCCTATCTGCGGTGTTCATTTTAAGGAAGCGCAGATTAAGGCAAACGTAAAGCAAGGTGGCCTTACGTTTTCATGTTCACCTTTTTCGTTCTCCTTCTTATTAGAATAGATCCCCACTAACCAACGGTCGTGTGACGGATTCGGAGCAAAGCCGAAAATCCTGTAAGAGTAGGCAACTATCAACACTAAAAGCATCATGAAAACTATTTTGAAAACCATATTGCCAATAGCAGGTATATGCATTTTTGCTGTAGCCTGTCAAAAAGAAGACGTACCCCCAAGCAATGTCCTGCCCCATGTGGACAATAGAACACCAACAGCAACCGTGCCGAATATTGATCCAGTTGGCGCGCCAGATCTAGTGGTCTCTCTGTTAACAACCAATTTACCAATACAGATATCGCCATGTGACCCAACCACCCCAATGCCAGATGCAACATGCACAACGCCTACAACTGGTGGATCGATCACAATACGTGTGACCAATATTGGCAACGCCCCAGCAGCAGGCGGCTTTGACATTCAAGTTGGATTACCAGGCGGTAGTAGTGTAACCCGGTTCGTCCAACAAACGTTGGCACCAGGAGCATCTGCCACACGGGTAATAAGCGGCTTCAATTTTTCCGATTGCCAGGGAACATCTTTTATAGGCACACTGATAGGTACAGCTGACATATTCGACGATATAGCTGAGATCAGGGAGGGGAACAACGTTTCTCGGCCATATACCTACTGCACGAACCAGACGCTTCCATAAAGAAGAAGACAGGGGGCGAGGTTCCACATTGGAGCCTCGTCCTGCTGTTATCTTCCCTTACTCCATATTCAAGAAGCAGCACAACATCGTATGTGGTGTTTTCAATAACCCCCAAATCTGTTCGCCCAATTCAAATGCGGCCTTAGCCAAGCGAACAGCGCAATAGCTTAGAAGGAATTCAGCCCTTGACTATCTAACTCCGTTAATCAATACATAATATTCTTGTACGTCTTCACCGCCTCGATCCATTGAAATGCCACCTACGAAGCATACTGCGAAAGGCAAAAAGCCTATTGCAGATACTGAACCCGTATATAATGACACCATATTCGTTGTTTCTGTTCATTCAGAATATGCACCTTGCCACTATGAACACGGCTACCCTACTCCTTGCTTTCGCCTCATTCTACGTTCCCACTCAAGCGCAG